>JANTFY010000064.1 GCA_024763185.1 Gammaproteobacteria bacterium
GGTTATATCAACCGGGCCAAGGGTAACGCACGCGGCATGAGCCTGGTGGAATTGCCACTGGTCAGCCCACCGGTTATACCTCTGGTGGGTAAAATCGCCGCGGGAATGCCGATTGAGGCCATCGAGGATCAGCAGGAGCTTAACCTGTCAGATATGTTCATGGGCCCTGACCTGTTTGCGTTGAGAGTGAGCGGCGATTCGATGATCGATGCCGGCATACTGGATAATGATTACGTCATTATCAAGAAACAGCCGGTGGCCCATGATGGTGATATCGTGGTGGCGATGATTGACAAGGTGGAGGCTACCCTGAAACGGTTTCGTCGACGCAGCAATTCAGAGGTGGCATTAATACCGGAAAACTCCGAGATGGAAACCATGGTATTTTCCGCTGACCGGGTAACGATCCATGGCGTACTGGTTGGTCAAATGCGAAATTATTAAGCCATCAGCCTGACTACAAGCGATTTTATATCCTGTGCTAACATGCGGCCTTTTCAAGATAAACCATAGAAATGATCCGTTTGTTTAGCCTCGTATTCCTGTTGTTCATTCAGCCGTTATACGCTTATGAAAACATCGAGCTGGATTTGGCAACCGGGACCTCGATGAACCTGACGCAGTTTGAGGGTGAGGGCAAAACACTGCTGTTGTGGCTGCCTTCCGAACGCGGTTTTGGCCAGGGTTATGTGCCGGTTTCGTTGAATCTGGCGGCCGATGATATCGATGTCTGGGTGGCGCATTTGCATGAAACCTATATCGTGCCCAGCGGACGATTAAGCCTGCAGGAAATGGAAATCGATGATCTGGTTGCACTCATTGATTCAGCGCAACAACAGGGCTTTGAAGAGGTTTTTCTGGTGAGTGGCAGTCGTGGTATGCAACTGGCCATCAAAACGGCTTATCGATGGCAGCAGAAGCATCCTGCTTCTGATTTTATCAAGGGCCACATCAGCTTCACCCCGCATCTGGTCAAGGGGCGCACCGAGATTGGCCAGCCGGCACAATTTATCGAAAGCGCATCCTACAGTAATTTGCCTGTTTATCTGTTGCAACCGCAACATTCAACCAAGTATGCCCACAGTTGGCAAATCGTCCGCCAACTGCAAAAAGGCGGTAGTGCGACCTATGTGCATTTTTTACAGGGTGTACAGGGTGGTTTTCATATGCGCCCCAACGAAGACCTGACCGAGCTGGATATTGAAACACGGGAGCAATTGCCCGGCATCCTTGAACAGGCCATGAATCTACTGAGGGTCACGCCATCAGGGCGGTTGATTGAAGGTTTTAATCCGGATCAGGAGGATCTGGTAGATTCAGCCATGGCCCAGACTAGGCGCCTGCCGGCATTACATGCGTACCAGGGTGATAAAAATCCGCCACCGCTTAACCTGCAAGACCTGGCAGAGCAGGTATTTGATTTACAATCAGCAACCGGGCAGGTAGTGCTGGTCAATTTTTGGGCAACCTGGTGCGGACCGTGTGTGGAAGAGATTCCGTCATTATCACGCCTGGTGGAACGTATGAAAGGCAAACCTTTTAAAGTGGTTGCCGTCAATATCGGGGAATCGACCGAGGATATCAAACAGTTTGTTAAGTCGATTCCGGTCAATTTTGATATTTTGCTGGATAAAAACGGCCAGGCCGTGCGTGACTGGAAGGTTTATGCCTACCCCTCCAATTATCTACTGGATAAAAATGGGCAGATTCAATTTGCCTACCGCGGCGCGCTACGCTGGGATGCTGAACCGATAATCGACACCATTGAATCGTTGTTTTGATCACTTTTACAGTGGCCAGAATACCAGGATAAGCGGGATGGAAACGCACAGGATCAAGACCTCGAGCGGTAAACCCATGCGCCAGTAGTCGCCAAATCGATAACCGCCGGGACCCATGATAATGGTGTTGTTTTTGTGCCCTATGGGAGAAAGAAAGGCGCAGGATGCCGCCACCGCAACGCCCATCAGCATGGCATCCGGATTGACCTGCAATCGCCCAGCGATATCAACAGCCACCGGCGCTGCCACCAGCACGGTGGCGACGTTATTGAGAATGTCCGACAGTGTCATCGTGACAATCATTAACAGGGCCAGGATGGCAATCGCTGACCAGCCCTGGGTGACATCCACGATGGCTTGCGCAATCAATGCGGTGCCACCGGAGTTTTCCAGGGCAGCGGCTATGGGTATCAGGGATGCCAGCAGTATCAGCACCGGGCCCTGTATCGAGTCATATGCTTGCGATAACGAGATGACCTTCAACACTAAATACAGCACCACACAGGCCGCCAGTGCGATGGGTAAATAAAGTAGGCCAAAGCTGGAGAGCAGGATGGCAGTCGCAAACAAAGAAATGGCGAGCCAGGCCTTTTCATGCTGGGTGACCTGCAAACCGCGTGGGGCGAGTGGCAAAACCCCCATCCAGTTGATGACATCCTGTATTTGTTCTTCGTCGCCCATCAACAACAAAACATCACCGGGTTGAATGACCAGCTGGCGAACGCGGTCACGGAAAGGTTTGCCTTTACGCGACACACCCAGCAGCATGACGCCGTGACGATACAGCAAGCGCAGCTCGAGTGAGGTTCGTCCGCTGATTCTCGATTCTACGGGTACGGTTGCTTCTACCATGGACAGGGCTCCTGCGAGTGCACCGCTGTGTTTCTCCGACCTTGAATAAGACAGCTTCAGGGCGGTAGTAAAACCTTCGATGGACTTGGGACCTGCCTTGAGAACCAGCAGGTCACCCTTGCGTATTTCCTCGCGCAAGGCACGGCCTGCCAGACGTTTTCCATTACGCACCAGGCCCATGATGACCACATCGTTTTGCTCGGCCACATCATTCAACTCGCTTATGGTCTTGCCAATCGCATCGGAATTTTTAGCAACGCCCACTTCGGCGATATAACCTTTCAGGTTACTCAATTCATCCGGTGCATTGTGTTTTGTCCGCTCAGCCGGTACCAGGCGCCAGCCTATCAGTGCCACAAATACCAGTCCGATCACAGCCGTACCCAGGCCGACGGCTGCAAAGTCAAACATTTTGAACGGTTCACCCAGTGCGGTTTCGCGGAACTGGGAAATGACGATATTGGGAGGTGTGCCAATCAACGTCACCATACCGCCGAGGATGGTGGCGAATGACAATGGCATCAGCGAGAGCGCCGGCGAGCGTTTAGCCTTGTTGGCCGACTGAATATCGATGGGCATTAACAGGGCCAGGGCTGCGACATTGTTCATGAATGCTGACAGCACAGCGCCGAGAAAACCCATGGAAGCGATATGAACCGGCAGGGAGCGGCTGGCATCGATGACGCGGCTGGTGAGCAGCTCAATGGCGCCGGATTGTGACAGTGCGCGTGACACCACGAGTACCAGGGCAATGATAATGACAGCGGGGTGTCCGAAGCCGCTAAAAGCCTGCTCGACCGGGATAACCTGCAGGATCAGGCCCAGCACCAGCGCGCTAAAAGCGACCAGGTCATAGCGCCATTTGCCCCACACCAGCAAAACCAGCACACCGGCCATTAACGAAAATAGAATGATCTGTTCTTGCGTCATGTTTGTGTCCGTGAACAGTGATCCCGGCGATAAAAAAAATAATTCTCGCCGGGTTAATCATAATACGCTGGCGGAGCTCAGCAAAGCGTGAAGGGGAAATTTCAGGCTGCGGAAACTGCCTCTACCTTTTGTGCAGGCTCGGGAAAGCGGTAACTGTCAATTCGCCACAGTGCTTGCGATGCGGTCAGGATCAGGCAGGATGCACCGCCGCGTGTACGCGTTGCACCGGCAGCACCCGGATTGACCACCCAGGGCATCTTGTAGTCATCAATGACTTTTTTATGAGTATGCCCGTAAACGACGAGGCGCGCTTCAGGATGTGCCATGCGCAGGTCTTCATGGTCTGGACTCATCATGTCGTGGCGATGACCATGTTCGACTTTGACCAGGCCGCCGGGTAATTCCAGTGCAGCGATGTGAGGCAGGGCCTCTACCTGCTCAGCCTGATCTTCAGGCCACAATTTGGGATGATCATTATTGCCTGCAACCGCAATGACTTGTCCTGTTTTGGGGTGAAGTGCGTCCAGCACGTTGCCGTCACAGATATCACCGGCATGAATGGCGATATCGCATTGACGCACCAGTGCTTCAATCTCGGGATGAAGTTCTGCATGTGTATCCGAGAGAATGGCGACGGTAACACTCATGATTTAAGCTCTGCAGTCAGGTGTGGTTGTAATTTTCGAATCATATCGGCAAACAGCTTGGGATTGCCTGCCACGATGTTACCGTTTTCCAGGTATTTGTCATCCCCGTTGAAGTCGCCTATCAGGCCACCTGCCTCTCGGATCAGCAGTACACCGGCAGCCATGTCCCAGGGTTGCAGGCCAATCTCCCAGAATCCATCCAGTCGACCCGCTGCCACGTAGGCCAGGTCAAGAGCCGCCGAACCGGCGCGGCGCACATCGGCCGCGGATTTGAAAAATTCGTTAAACATGCCTTGATATGCCGGGAAATGATGTTTGGCACGGAACGGAAAACCGGTGCCGAGCAAGGCGCCTTCGGTAGTGGCAGGTTTGGTTACGCGAATGCGTTTGTTATTGACGGTCGCACCTTCACCCTTGCTGGCACAAAACAGTTCCTGTTTCATTGGATCGTAGATCACGGCCTGTTCCAGGCGGCCCTTGTGCGCCAGAGCAATGGAGACTGCAAAATGCGGAAAGCCATGCAGAAAATTGGTGGTACCGTCGAGTGGATCAATAATCCACTGGTAATCACTGTCACCCGACTTACCGGATTCTTCTGCCAGGATGCTGTGGTCCGGGTAGGCCTTCAACAGGGTTTCAATAATTTTGGCTTCCGCCATGCGATCAACCTGGGTAACAAAATCATTGGTGGATTTTGATTCGATTTCCAGATTGGGAATATTGTTCACCTGGCGTGAAATATAATCACCGGCAGCGCGCGCGGCGCGAATCGCGATATTCAGCATGGGTTGCATGAGGAGGCCTTACAGGGTTCTTGAAAGGCGCGCAGTCTATCAAAATTGATCGTTTAATAAAGCAAAAGATAGAGACCATCAAGCACACAAAGTGAAAGCGGAGGGTTAGCACATTTTCTTTCAAAGTAGATTTAGAGTTTCAACAACTGCAATTTATCTTCGGGTTTGTTGCGAGCTTCGTGGTAAATTCCGGTTATGAAACTCGAAAACGTAAAAATCGTCATGGTGGAAACCACGCATCCCGGCAATATCGGTGCAGCGGCGCGGGCGATGAAAAATATGGGCCTGTCGCAACTGGTGCTGGTGAATCCGAAATGCCCTGTCGGTGAAAGGGCCTATGCACGGGGTTCGGGTGCCAACAATGTGCTGGATGATCGTGTCACGGTTGAAAGCCTGCCGGATGCGATCAAGGACAGTCAGATTGTGGTCGGCACCAGTGCGCGATTGCGTTCACTGGCATGGCCTGAGCTGGATCCGCAATCCTTGGCCGAGAAAGCGGATGCAGTCACGCAAGCGGGTAAGGTGGCTATCGTGTTTGGACGTGAACATGCAGGCCTGACCAATGATGAATTACAACATTGCCATTACACCGTGACTATTCCAAGCAACCCGGAATTCAGCTCGCTCAACGTGGCCTCGGCGATACAGGTTGTCAGTTATGAGCTGTACAAGCGAACTCAACAGGAGGAGGCTGGAGATGCGGTCGTGGATGCTGAACCACTGGCCGACAGTGCTGAAATGGAAGGGTATTTTAAGCACCTGGAACAGGTTCTGGTGAGTACCGGTTTTCTGGATCCGGACAATCCCCGGCAATTAATGAAACGATTACGGCGTCTGTATCAGCGCGCTGAGCCGAGTAAAAATGAAATCAACATCCTGCGTGGCATTTTAACCGCGGTGCAGAAATTCAGGAAATAAAGTACTGCTTTGTGTTTTTGAAGGTGTTTCATCATCTATTCATCAAAGCTATACATAAGCGGATGGTTAATCTGGCGAAGCTTGAAAAGGGATGATCTGAGTGGGTGCTTGTGTGAAAGCGGAACGCGCGCTATCGCTTGCGTTCCGCTAAAGCCGTTAGCTTAAAGTTTCTTTTTCAGGGTGAAGGCGCCACGTACTTGACCGGCTTTGTATCCTCGAGCTTGATCCTCAGGGTAAAGTTCATCAATTTTTGCAGCGGTTTTGGGGTCGATGTTTTCACCATGGCACTTGAGGCAGGGCATCTTTTCCATAGGCGGCATGACAATTCCTTTCATGAAACGAAAGTATTGATCTCCGTCCTCTTCAACCTTCTCCGCAAAGGCCAGCGTGTCTGGACCTTCACCTTTGGCGCGTCGCTCTTCAAATTGTTTTAAGACCCTGGTTTCCCAAGCATCCGGTGCATTATCCGGGTTTCTTAATTTGAGGCTGGTTCGAGCGACTTCCCAGCCAGAAGCCTGCGAATGTTTTGTGGCAATGGCCGGGGCAATTTTGTTACACACCCCGATGGCAGCCACAGGTCCTCCAGACTTCATGCCTTTGACCAGTTCACCCTTCAGCTCCTGAAAAAAAGCGCCGGTAATTTTTTTGGCCTCCATCTTGTGCTGATCCATGTCTGCAATGAGTGTGGCGGGCAGACTGAATAACAGGGTGGCTAATAGTACTTTCTTCATATGTTTCTCCTGCATGATGATTATAATTTCTGATGTCCCTTTTTATATCACATCAATTCCTTGAAATGATAGCGGCTTGCCTAAAACACTGCATTGATGAACAAGAAATGCGTGCAAACGAGCCTCACTTATTCATTAATACCCAGTAGTTCCACATCGAAAATAAGTGTGGAATTTGGCGCGATGGCCGATCCGGCACTGCGCTTACCGTAGGCCAGTTCACTGGGTATGAATAATCGTGTTTTTTCGCCAACCACCATCAGCTGTAAGCCTTCCGTCCAGCCCTTTATGACCTGGTTTAGCGCAAAAGTAATCGGTTCACCCCGATCAACCGAACTGTCAAATACAGTGCCATCAATTAACGTTCCGTGGTAATGCACCTTTACCCGGTCCGTGGCCTTGGGGTGTACGGTTCCTGAGCCGGCTTTCAATACCTTGTATTGAAGACCGGAAGACGTTGTTTTAACACCCTCGGCCTTAGCGTTCGACGCTAAAAAATCAAGGCCTTTGCGATAGTTGTCATCCGTATCATTTTGGGTACATGATGACGTGACGATTAGAACCATTAATGTAGAGATGAGGAGTAAAAAGTTGATTTTTTTCAACACAGGAATTTCCGATGTGATTAGATGGGTTTCGATATTCTAATGATTATTTGTAGCGGTGCATACCGGATTGAATCTGCGAAGCCTTAATTAAGGCGGAATGATTGTATTACTTATTGTGCAGGTATCGTCGATCGTCGAACGTGGCAATCCACTCGGGTTTGTAAATGACAAAGATTGAGATGACTGCCCCGGTTAAAAAGGCTTCCGGATACATGATGGGTATAAAAATCATCAGGTACTGATCGAGCATTTCGCTGGTGAGTTGATTGTCAATCAGGCTGAGTAATTTATAGGATACGTAACCCGTTGTTAACATGGAAAGCGCGGCGGATAAAAAAGCGGCAACAAATATATACACGAAATAATTGGCAGGCAGATACCATTCGTTCAGACGCCAGATCACAAAACTGATGGCGACGGGTAATACCCCGGTGATCAGGCCGTTCATGGCAAAGGCCTGAAAATCCGCTGCTGTTGTCAGGGTGATACCCAGCAACACCAGGGCATTGCCCATCAGGGCCACTTGCCAGCGAAACATCAGGGTCAATATGGTGGAACCCAGTAAATGGATGGATAGGCCGTCCTCTATGTGTACGCTCAACAACCACATGAAATACAGAACCACGCAGCTGGCAAACAGGATGTTGCTGGAATCGTTTTGCAGCAAAATTGACCAGGGGGCACGAAAGATGGCCAACAGGATAATCGGCCAGTAAATGCAGTGTGCCCAAATCCAGGTGTCGCCGAGATGAAGTGAATTGAGGTCCAAGTGTTACGTGTATTTCGTGAAAAAACAAATTGTATCAAAGCCGGTCAGGCAAGATAGATGATATACATCAGTGAGAACCTATAAATTTCCCCCGTTACAGTTTGTTACGTTTCGTTACCCAGCTGAAAAGCTTGTTACAAAAAGGTGAAATAAACTTCCTGCCGTACCGGATAAACAACTGGAGAAGATCATGAAACGTTCAAGCAAGATTATTTTATCTACTGTATTGGCAATTGCTGTAAGCGGCGCGGCCTTGGCCTTCGGTTCGCACCATTATTTTTCCGGCCTGACCGTGCAGGAAAAATCCGAAATGTTTACCCATCACTTTTCAAAAAAACTGGATCTGAATGAGGTGCAACAGGCCAATCTTCAGGCCCTGAGCAGCCGTGCCGCCGAAATTTTGCAGACGATTCGACAAGATCATCAATCAAGAGATGAATTCATTGATCGGATTCTCAGTGATCAAGCCTTGGACCAGGCGGCGATATTGCAAAAAATCAATCAAAAAACTGTTCTTGTGAATGAACATGCGCCGGAGTTGGTGGGATTGCTGGCCGGTTTTGTCGATTCGCTGGATGCCGAGCAAAAATCTGAACTTAAACAGATGATTGAGAAACGCAGATCTCATCGTTTTGGACATCATCACTGATAGGGCATCTATCTAACACTCGCCATTGCCATGGCGGGTGTTTAAAATGATTCAATGAAGCAGCTTTTATTAATCGATGATGACGAACGCCTGGCTGAGCCTTTAAAGACATTCTTCAGCCAGTATGATTTTGAGTTACTCAGTCAGACGCACCCCATTCAGGCACTGGAATTTTTAAAGCAGCATTCAGTAGACCTGATAATTTTGGATGTCATGTTACCCGAGATCGATGGTTTTGAAACCTGCCGACGTATTCGCCAGTTTTCTGAAATCCCTATCATCATGTTAACCGCTCGCGGTGACGTGATGGACCGCGTCGTGGGACTGGAACTGGGTGCCGATGATTACCTGCCCAAACCCTTCGAACCGCGTGAACTGGTGGCCAGGATTCAGAATATTCTCAAACGCAGTGCATCCAGGACTGAACCTGCCGAATCGATTTACTTTCAGGGGCTGGTCATTCATGCCCAAACCCAGCAGGTGATCATCAATGAACGACCGCTGGAGCTGACCTCGGCGGAATATCGCCTGTTATTATTGCTGGCTTCACAGCCGGACAAGATCCATTCGCGTGATGAAATCATGCAGGAACTGAACGGTATTGATGCTGATATCTACAGCCGGGCCATTGATATTTTAATCAGTCGATTACGCCATAAGTTAAAACCGCTGCAAGCGATAAAAACCATCCGTGGCCGAGGGTATCAGTTTATTTTGGAGCCGGGTCACTAGTATGCTATTGAAACAGCTTCGACAATCCTTAATTACCCGGTTGATGCTGTACTTCCTGGGCGCCGGTTTTTTGTTTGTGGTGTTATTCGGCATCAACTTTGCGCACGGTATCCGTGTTCACTTTAAACAGGAGATTTTACCCAACATTGCGCAGTACCTGACCTATATCACCCGCGATATAGGGACGCCACCGGATCTGCAACGTGCACAACAGTTGACGCAGGATCTGTCATTTGAATTACATATCAACGGTCCGGGTATTCACTGGTTTTCCAGTCAGAATATACCTGCGCTCAATACACTGGCGCTGGAGCCCGCGCCGGAGCCCTACCAACACTATCTAATTGCCCACCATCGACACAATAACTTCGTCGTTTTACGCATTGGTGAGTATCAGTTCATGTACGTGATCGGACGCCTGTTCAAAAGTGACCGTCAGCAGCGCAACCTGATCTTTATTGGCGTTGTCATGCTGACCCTGCTGGTCTTGTTCTGGTTGATACGTCGAAGTCTCAAACCTCTGAGCGGCATCAGCCAGGGTATCCAGCGAATAGGGCAGGGTGAACTGGAACAGCCCATAAAGCCGCAGGGAAGT
>JANTFY010000065.1 GCA_024763185.1 Gammaproteobacteria bacterium
TTCAGCTTAACGATGCGTCCCGGAAATTGAATGCTGATCAGCAATTGATTGCCATCAGCATCCAGTGCTTTTTCTATCGGCAATTCACTGAAGCTGGTCACCGGGTAGTGTGCGATCTGATTACCACTGCTATCAATACGTTGGGTGAAATAACCCTGTCGATATAACAGGCCTATGGCGACAAAAGGCACCCCCAGATCACTCACCGCCTTGCAATGGTCACCGGCCAGAATTCCCAGTCCACCGGAATAAATCGGAAAACTTTCGTGCAAGCCAAATTCGGCACAAAAATAGGCAATCAAATCCTTGTCCGCATCCAGGTATCCATCGATTTCATCGTGGGTGATTTTCTTCAAATAGCTGTTATAAGCAGACATGACGCGGTGGTATTCTTCCATGAAGACATTATCCTTAACCGCTTCATCCAGCGTTCTTTGTGAGATGCGACGTAGAAAAACCTTGGGTTTATGCTCACATCGATCCCATAATTCCAGATCCAGGCGATAGAAAAGACCGCGCACGGTTCTATCCCAGCTGTACAGAAGGTTATTGGCAAGTTCATTCAGGCCCGATAATTCATCAGGGATGACAGGGCGTACTTCGAGATCAAAAAGAGTGGGCTTCATGGGTGCCTGGATTGAGTCTTATTATTGCCTGCAATAATAGCACCCGGCATAAACGACTTCCACGAAACTGTGCGGGACAGAATAACCCGTTCACACGCCACGGTCCTATAACCGGGGCCGTTTCATGTATTAAATTGCAGGGTCGGGCAAATACAGCCCATCGAGCTGAAGGAAGATCCGTAACGCTCATCCATGAGCGCAAAGATCGGTATAAGAGGAGTTCAGGTTTTAGTCGGCCTGTCGACGCAAGAACGCCGGTATTTCCAGATAATCCATGCTGGCCTTATCCTGAGGATCGGGGATTTCCACGCTATCGCCGACCACCTTTTTGGCACCGCGCATGATGGTGGGTTGATCCAGCTTGGCATAATCCACTTCACCGGTTTTCTCCGGTTTGATGACCGGCACTTCAGTCGGCATCTCGACATCGTTGGATTTACCCAGACCGGTGGCGACCATGGTGACACGCAATTCACCGGAAGACATTTCAGAATCGATAACCGTACCCACAACCACGGTAGCATCATCTGAAGCCATTTCAGTAATGGTGGAACCGACATCATCCAGCTCGCCAATCGCCAGGTCCATACCCGCGGTTACATTCACCAGGATGCCCTGCGCACCAGCGATATTCACATCCTCAAGCAATGGAGAGGCAATAGCCGCTTCGGCTGCTTCACGGGCACGGTTTTCACCCGTTGCCATGCCAGAGCCCATCATCGCCATGCCCATTTCTGACATCACGGTTCGGACATCCGCAAAGTCGACATTGATCAAACCCGGGCAGGTAATCAGCTCGGCAATACCCTGCACCGCACCACGCAGCACGTCATTCGCCTTCAGGAACACTTCCAGTACCGTGGTCGTCTTGCCCAGAACCGGCATCAGTTTTTCATTGGGGATAGTGATCAGCGAGTCAACGCTGTTGGATAATTCCTTGATGCCCTGCTCCGCCAGTTGCATGCGCTTGCCGCGCTCAAAGCCGAAAGGCTTGGTCACCACCGCCACGGTCAGAATTCCCATTTCCTTGGCAATCTGGGCAATCACCGGTGTAGCTCCGGTACCGGTGCCGCCACCCATACCGCAGGTTAAAAACAGCATGTCACTGCCTGAAATCGATTCCTGTATGCGTTCACGATCTTCCATCGCTGCCTGACGGCCCACCCCGGGATCGGCCCCTGCACCCAGACCCTTGGTGATACTGCTACCGATCTGGATCGTGGTTTTGGCATTCATTTTTTTAAGGGCCTGCACATCGGTGTTCACACACAGGAACTCGACCCCTTCAATGCCAGAGTCGACCATGTGCTGTACAGCGTTACCACCGCCACCGCCTATACCCATGACCTTGATTGTTGCATTCTCGGAAAATGCATCCATTAATTCGAACATATGATTTCTCCTCTTACTTTTGGTTAAACAACGACTAAAAATTACCCTGGAACCAGCTTTTCATTTTCTTCCATAAGCTGTCTCCAGTGTTTTCTTCCAGCTCCCGGCTGGAAAAACTGGTTTGCTGTTTGTTACCAAACAGCAGCAATCCAACACCGGTGGCATGAATCGGATTACGAATCACATCCACCAGTCCGGACACATGCTGCGGCACGCCAAGACGCACCGGCATGTGAAAAATTTCTTCGGCGAGCTCGATCACGCCATCCATCTTGGAACTGCCCCCGGTCAGTACCACACCGGCGGCGCAGATCTCTTCAAAACCACTGCGGCGCAGTTCCGCCTGCACCAGGCTCAACAACTCTTCGTAACGCGGTTCCACCACCTCGGCCAGGGTTTGCCGGGCCAGGCGGCGCGGTTCCCGATCACCCACGCTGGGTACCTCGATGGTTTCCTCACTGGAAGCCAACTGGCGTAGCGCACAGGCATATTTTATTTTCAGGTCATTGGCATACTGGGTTGGGGTACGCAGTGCCACCGCAATGTCATTGGTGACCTGGTCACCGGCGATCGGAATCACCGCCGTGTGGCGAATGGCACCTTCGGTAAAGATGGCAATATCCGTGGTGCCTCCACCAATATCAACCAGGCACACACCGAGTTCTTTTTCATCATCGGTCAACACCGCCGCACTGGAGGCCAGCTGCTCGAGAATGACATCATCCACTTCCAGTCCGCAACGTCGCACACACTTGATGATATTCTGTGCCGCGCTGACCGCTCCGGTTACCAGGTGTACCCTGGATTCGAGACGTACACCTGACATACTGACCGGATCACGAATTCCCTCCTGGTTATCAATCAGGAATTCCTGCGGCAACACATGCAGGATGCGTTGATCGGCGGGTATGGCAACCGCCTTGGCAGCATCGATAACACGCGACACATCGGCTGCTGTGACTTCCTTATCCTTGATCGCCACAATGCCATGAGAGTTGATACTCTTAACGTGGCTGCCCGCGATACCTGCGTACACAGAGCGAATCTGGCAACCCGCCATCAGTTCCGCCTCCTCAACCGCGCGTTGAATGGACTGCACGGTGGACTCTATGTTGACAACGACCCCTTTTTTCAGTCCACGCGAAGGCTGGGTACCTATGCCTATAATCTCTATTTCACCTTCCACGGTCACTTCACCGACGATGGCGACCACTTTTGAGGTACCAATATCAAGCCCAACGATAAGATTGTTTTCTGTCTTTTTAGACATTCTTGCTGCCCCTAGGTAACTGTCCAATTTTTTCCAGGTATTCCTTTTTCCAGGCTATGGCAAAACCATTGCTATAGCGGAAATCGATGGTTTTAATATGCTGTAAACGCGCCTTGATCTGCGATGGATACACGCTCAGCATATGACGAATTTTCTGTTCATTGTTATCACTGCCCAAGCTGACCTTTAACTGCCTGTTCAACAGCAGTGTTAATGCACCCTTGCTATCCACGATCATTTCGGACAGCTCTATATCCTGGACCGATAACTGCTGCTTTAAACGCACATAACGTTGCAACAGCTCACTGCTATTGGCCGAATAACCATTGATCAGCGGCAGGTCGCTAAACTGGCTGCTATCGGCATCAAAAATAACCGCTTCGCTATCCAACAGCTGGGATGTGCTCCAGCGCGCAAAGGGTTGTTTTTCCTGTACGTGCACGGATATCAATTCAGGCCAGACCCGACGCACAGAAACCGTTTTTACCCACGGTTGCTGACTGAGCTGCTGTTGGATCTGCTGAATATCCACCGAGAAAAAACCAGCCCCAAGATAGACTTCCAGCTGTTTCTCAATGACCGCGGTATCAAGATGTTTAAAGTTGCCGGTCAACCTGATTTTTTCAATCGGAAGCCAGTCCTGCCGCGGTAAAATCGAAACCAGCAGGGTCACGGCCACGCACATAAACACCAGTAAAGAAATACGTTTATCAAAACGTATTCTGATCGGCTCACGCTTGACATTACGACGCGCCTGCTTGCTGTTGGTCAGCCGCTTTTTTGTGTTTTTTCGTTTTGCGAAATCAATCATCTGACAACTCCGCAGGCAGCGTTAATTCGATTAATTTCAGCACCAGTTGTTGAAAACTCAAACCCGCCTCGCGAGCAGCCATCGGCACCAGACTATGATCCGTCATACCAGGCACGGTATTCACCTCTATCACCTGGAACCGGCCTTGCGCATCCATCATCAGGTCGACACGCCCCCAGTGCCGGAGATCACACACATCGGCCGTTTTTTCCACCACCTTGTTCAAGCTCTGCAACTGCTGATCCGGCAGGCCACAGGGGCAGATATAACGGGTGTCATTGGCGCTGTATTTGGCATCGAAATCATAAAAAGCATGCGGCGTTTCAAGCTTGATGGCCGGTAATACCTGCCCACCCAGCCAGGCCACAGTATACTCGGCACCGTCCACCCATTGCTCGGCCATGACGGTTCCGAACTGGCATGCGCGTTCATAAGCCGGGATTAAATCACCGGCATTTTCAACCTTGCTCATACCGATACTGGAACCTTCATTCACCGGCTTGATTATCAACGGCAGTCCGAGCTTGCTTAACACCGTTTCACAATCATCACGCCCCTTGATTTCAGCGAAGGCCGGGGTGTCCAGGCCGGCACCCTGTAACAGGCGCTTGGTCATCAACTTGTCCATGGTCACCGCAGAAGCCTTGACAGCGGAACCCACGTAAGGGATGCCCAGCACTTCCAACAGGGCCTGTATCTCGCCATCCTCGCCACCACGGCCGTGTAAAACATTAAAAACCCGGTCCGCCTTCATGTGCTGCAGCTGCTCGATCACATTTTCTGTGACATCCACGCCAAAGGCATCGACACCACTATCCTGCAAAGCCTTTAATACAAAACCGCCTGACTTTAACGATATGTCACGCTCAGCCGAGGTGCCGCCCATCAACACGCCAACTGTGCCACTTTTTTTAGCAATATCACTCATCGGTTGCAGTTGTTTATTATTCATGGCCGCTCCCCGATAATCCTTACTTCGGTTTTCAGTTCGATACCATGCACTTGTTTGACCTGTTGCTGCACATGCAGGATCAGGTCTTCGATATCACTCGCACTTGCCTGATTGGCATTGATAATGAAATTCGCGTGCTTTTCCGATACGCAGGCCCCGCCGATACAAAATCCTTTCAGGTCACAGGCCTCAATCAGGCGCGCGGCATGATCTCCCGGCGGGTTTTTAAACACCGAGCCGCAGGAAGGCAAACCGATGGGTTGGGTCGCATTACGTTTTTCCAGCAAAGACTTGATCGTTGAAGAGCGTTCACGTGCTTGCCGGGGAAACCTGAAATAACCAGCACTAAACCATTCATCTTCTACTTTTTGCACGGAGCGATAAGCCACCACAAATTCATCACGGTTGCGTTTTATAAATTCACCCTGACGATTCAACATTTCGACAGAATCAACCGTATCCCAGGTTTCAAAACTGAAAGCACCGGCATTCATCGCCAGTGCACCGCCCACGGTACCGGGTATACCGGCCAGAAAATCAGCTTCGGCGAGACCGTGTTGCTGGCAAAAACGTGCCAGCTTGGCGCAGGTCACGCCGCATTCCGCATAGACCAGGCCGTTATCCAGCAGGCTTATGTCATTCAGTCGATTCAATACCGAAATAACCACGCCTCGCAGCCCCCCATCCCTGACCAGCAGGTTGCTGCCGAGGCCAAGCCAGGTAATGCTTTCATCATTGATGAGCGAATTGAGAAAAAGGGCCAGATCCTCTTTATCGGCGGGTTCATAGTACACATCGGCCTTGCCACCGCTACGCCAGCTGCAATGACGCGCCATGGATTCATGGTGTAAAAGATTGCCGCGTTGATCGGACAGGGCTACCATCATTTTTTCCCTGCCTCGCCCTGTCGCTGGGCACTCACCAGTTCAGCGGCATAGGCGCCGATACTACCGGCACCCAGGGTTACCACTATGTCATCATTTTCGACGATCCCCTCGACAACCCGTGTCAACTGCTCCACCTTCTCGACGAATACCGGGTCGACCTGACCGCGGTTACGAATCGCACGACTGAGGGCACGGCCATCGGCATCCTTGATGTGTTTCTCACCCGCCGGATAGACTTCAAGTAACAGCAGTTGATCAGGTTCCGACAACACCTGGGTAAAATCCTCGAACAGATCACGCGTACGGCTGTAACGATGCGGCTGGAAGATCACCACCAGGCGCTGCTTCGGCCAGGCGCTACGTATCGCCGCGAGGGTGGCTTTTATTTCATTGGGATGATGACCATAGTCATCGATCAAACGTACGGTTTTGGAACCTATAGCCAGTTGTTCGGTAATCTGGAAACGTCTACCTATACCCTCAAACCGGGCCAGTGCCTGTTGCATCTGCGACACGTCGACATCCAGTTCCCAACTCACCGCAAGAGCGGCTGTGGCATTTAAGACATTGTGCCTGCCCGCCAGGTTGAGATCGATGTCAGCCTGTTTACCATCAGGAAAAGTCACCTGGAAGCGGGTTCTTGAGGCGGCCGCCTGGACCTGGCTGACGCGTACATCAGCATCTTCTGACTCACCATAGGTCAGTACCGGGCGCGAAACCTGTGGCAGGATATCCCTCACCACCGGGTCATCGATACACACCACCGCCAGACCATAAAAAGGCAGGTGATGCAGGAACTCGACAAAGGTCTGTTTCAGTCGTTCAAAGTCACCCTCATAGGTGGACAGGTGATCCTGGTCGATGTTGGTAATGATGGCAATCATGGGCTGCAGATACAGGAACGAGGCATCACTTTCATCTGCCTCGGCGACCAGGTAATCACTCGCACCCAGTTCCGCATGCCGCCCTGAACTGTTGAGCTTACCGCCGATGACGTAAGTCGGATCAAGCCCGCCCTCGACCAGTACCGAGGCCACCAGGCTGGTGGTGGTGGTTTTACCGTGGGTGCCGGCAACCGCAATACCCTGGCGGAAGCGCATCAGCTCGGCCAGCATCTCGGCACGGCGTACTATCGGAATGCGCTGCTCGCGTGCGGCCTGGATTTCCGGATTGGATTCATCAATGGCGGTTGAAATTACCACCACATGGGCATCACCCACGTTTTGCGCCTGATGACCGATGGCTATCTCTATACCCAGTGAACGCAGGTGCATGACCATCGCGCTTTGACTGATATCGGAACCGGAAACCCGGTAACCCAGGTTATGGAACACCTCGGCTATGCCACTCATGCCGGCACCGCCTATGCCGATAAAATGAATATGACGGATACGGCGCATCAGTTGTTTTGGTGAACGGGTCATGCCAGCGCCTCCTGCAACACACCGGCAGCCACCTGTTCGGCCGCGTCGGTGAAAGCCAGCTCACGTGCCTTGCAGGCCATATCCAGCAAGCGCTCACGGTTTTGCATGAATTCATTCACATGATCGTATAACCATTCAGCGGTAAAGGCCTCATCCCTGACCAGCACGGCGGCGCCGGCCTGCTCAAGATACCGGGCATTGGCAAACTGGTGATCATCAACGGCATAGGGAAACGGGATCAGAATGGAAGCAACACCCGCCGCCGACAGTTCTGCCACGGTTAAAGCACCGGCCCGGCACACCACCAGGTCGGCCCACTCGTAGGCCTCGGCCATGTCATCGATAAAGGCATAAACCCGGGCTTTTAGATGATAACGCTCGTAGTCTTGACGTGTCACAGTCAGATGGCTTGGACCGCATTGGTGCAGTACATCAATCTGTTGACTGCCGGCAAATTTTGCCAGGGTTTCAGGTACGACCTGATTCAAGGTTCTGGCGCCAAGACTGCCACCGATCACCAGTAATTTCAGCGTCTCTTGCTGACGATTTTCTAAACGTGTCTCGGGCTCCTGTATCGACACGATTTCATGGCGCACCGGGTTACCCACCACCCGGCTGCGTTTGATACCCTGTGCAGCCTGCGGAAAGGCAAAGTAACTGGCCACGGCTATGCGGCTCAGCAAGCGATTGGTCAGACCGATCACGGCATTCTGTTCATGAATGATCAATGGAATCCTCAGCAGGCGCGCCATCAAACCACCCGGTCCGGCAACAAAACCACCCATGCCCAGCACCGCACGCGGTTTATGCAGTCGCAATATAGCCAGGGCCTGCCAGCAGGCCTGTAATAATTTGAAAGGCGCCAGGGCCTTGATCAACAGACCTTTACCGCGCAGACCCTGCACTTTCAGCCATTCAATGGGATAGCCGGCTTCGGCTACCAGGCGCGATTCTATACCGGATCGGGTACCCATCCAGATGATGGTTTCACCCTGTGCGCGTAGCTCATGCGCAACCGCAAGTGCCGGAAAAACATGGCCACCGGTGCCTCCTGCCATAACCATAATGGGGCGTTTCGGTTGCATCATGCCGCCACCCTCGGAGACCGTTTACGCTTATTGGGTTTGGACTGCTGCTCTATCTGGCAATTTTCAAAATGTACGCGCAGTACCAGCCCGATCGCAAACGACATGATCAGAATACTGTTTCCGCCATAACTGATAAACGGCAGGGTCAGCCCCTTGGTGGGTAACGCCCCCATGTTAACGCCGATATTGATAATGGCCTGGATGCTGACCAGCAGGCCTACACCGTAAACCAGGTAAGCACCAAATGCCTGTTTCAGCTCGAGTGCATGTTTGCCTATCTGGAAACAGCGCACGGCAAACCAGGCATACAGGGCGATCAGGAAAATCGCGCCCACAAAACCCATCTCCTCGGCATACACCGCGAACAGAAAATCGGTATGCGCTTCGGGCAGGTAAAACAGTTTCTGGATGCTGCCCCCCAGACCGGTACCGAACAAACCGCCGCTGCCAATTGCTATCAATGACTGGGTTAACTGGAAACCGCTGTTGTACGGATCGGCCCAGGGATCCAGGAAGGAAGTTATGCGAGCCATGCGGTAAGGCGAAGCCAGTGCCAGCAGCACCATGATGCTGAGCGTGCCCAGCACAAACAGAATGAAATGACCAAAGCGCACGCCACCCAGGAACATCATGCCCAGACCGGTCATTAACAGCACCGCTGCAGCACCGAAATCCGGTTCCAGTAACAACAGGCCACTGGCCAGGGCCAGGATAATCATCGGTTTAATAAAACCCATCAGCCCGCTTTTCAACTCGTCGGATCGACGAATCAGGTAACTGCTGAGATAAATAATCAGGAATAATTTGGCAATCTCCGATACCTGGACGGTTAAAATAACCAGATCCAGCCAACGGGTGGCACCATTCACGGTGCGCCCAACACCGGGAATCAATACCAGCGCCAGCAATAAAATGGAGCTCAGCATCAACACCATGCCGTTCTGCTTCCAGAATCCTGTTGGAATCCGGTAAGCCACCCACACCAGCAGAACGCCGAGAAGCAGGCGTAAAAACTGGCGCTTGCCATAATAAAAGGGGTCATTCATCAACTGGTCGGCCACGCCGATGGATGCCGAGGTCACCATGACCAGGCCGATAAGGGCCAGAGCCCCATAAATAAAAACAATCTGCCCATCCAGGGACGGTGCCAAGGTAATTTGTCTTTCCTGTTCCGGCCTATCATCCGAACGTATCGCCTGGCTACTCATGACAGTGCCCCCACCAACTCGCAGAAATGTTCGCCACGTGCTGCAAAACCACTGTACTGATCAAAACTGGCACAGGCCGGTGATAACAGGACAACATCACCGGCTTTTGCCATTTGCGCAGCGCTGGACACGGCTTGCTGCAGATCATCGACCTTTTGCACCGCGGTACAGTGTTGCCAGTCGGCCAACATGGAAGGCGCATCCTCTCCAAACACGTAAACCTGCTTCACGTGTGCTTTCAAGGCTTCACACAATTGGCTCATATCGGCGCCTTTACCCTGGCCGCCGGCCAACAGAATGATGGGCTCATC
>JANTFY010000066.1 GCA_024763185.1 Gammaproteobacteria bacterium
GGATATCAGGCAATATATCGAGCAACGCAACCGCCTTAAACACGTCAATGGCGTGGAACTGGTGCTGGTTGACGACCAGTCGGAAATCACCCGCAATGCGCTCAACATCATGCAGACCAATGCCATGTTCGGTCTGGGTTTTGTACTGTTGGTAACCTATGTTTTTCTCGGCTGGCGCATCGCATCGATTACCACCATCGGTATTCCCTTTATCCTCACCGGCACTTTCTGGATACTGTTCGCCACCGGCAATACGCTGAATGTCATGGTGCTGCTGGCGGTGGTCATAGCACTGGGCATGCTGGTTGATGATGCAGTGGTTGTTGCGGAATCGATCTATCACCGTATTTCACTGGGTGAAGAAAAAAAATCTGCCTGCATCAATGCTTTACGCGAAGTGTTCGCACCGGTCACAACCGCGGTACTGACCACCATGGCTGCTTTTCTGCCACTGATGCTGTTACCCGGTATCCTGGGGGAATTTATGCGCGTGATTCCGCTGGTGGTTACGATAGCACTGGCCATCAGCCTGATTGAAGCCTACTGGATGTTGCCCGCGCATATCCTGACCATGTCCTTTGATACGCACCAAACCCCCGAACAACGTCATGCCTGGCGCGAACGCATGACCCGCGCTATCCGCATCTTTTATACCCGACGTCTGATCAGCGTATTGCGCTATCCCAAAACAGCCCTCTCCGTCAGTGTTCTGTTGTTTGCCCTGGCCGCACTGGTCATGGCCAGCCCCCTGATTAAAAAAGACTTTTTCGCCAGTGACACGTTACGCCTGTTTTACATCAATATCGAGATGGATCCGACTACGGTGCTGCGCGACACGCATGACAAAGTCCAACAGGTTGAACGGTTGGCACGTGAATTGATCGGCCAGCAGGAATACCGTGAAATGGTCAGCTATGCCGGCATCATGTTTACCGAAACCGAACCGCGTACCGGTAACCACTACGGACAGGTATTAATCGGTCTGAATCCTCGCCTGGCCGGCATGCGCCGGGTCGAACAAATTATCGAAGATCTGCGTGATCCCATCACTTCGATTCCCGGTGCGGTGAATATTTCTTTCCTGCGGCTCTCCGGTGGCCCTCCCACCACCAAACCGGTCAGCGTCAAGGTACGTGGCGATGACTATGCCGAGATTACCCGAGCGGCTAATGCCATCAAGGCACATCTGGCCACCCACGACAGCATTTCGGATATCAGCGACGATGCCGACCGGGGCTCCAACCAGATCACTTATCGCCTGCGCCATGAACAGGTTCAAAAACTCGGCCTCAGTCCGGCCATGCTGGCACGTACCTTACTGATCAGTGTGGATGGTGAAACCCTGACCAGCCTGCAAATCAATGGCGATAAAACCGAAGTCCGTATCAACAGCAACAGGGATAAGCTGAAGCGCATTGATGAACTGTTACAGACGGTCGTTTTCAATTCGACAGGCAAAGCGATACCCATGTCGGAACTGCTCAGCGCCCAGTCACAAACCAGTATCGGCAATATTCGCCATTACAACTTCAAACGCACCATCACCGTAGAAGCAGACATCGACAAAACGCAAATGGACGAGGTGGCGGCCAATAAAATGGTCAAGGATTACTGGAAAAGTATCCAGGAAGAATACCCCAACGTCAGCCTGGATTTCTCCGGCATCCTGGATGACATCTTCGAAGCCCTGGGCTCCATGGTCATGCTGTTATCACTGGGTATCGGCATCATGTACATGATCCTCGGCACCCAGTTTAAAAGTTATTTTCAACCGTTGATGATCCTATTCACCATCCCGCTCGCTTTTACCGGTGTCGTCATCGGCTTGCTGATTACCCAGTTCGCTGTCAGCCTGTATACGCTCTATGGCATCGCCGCACTGACCGGTATTGCGGTGAATTCTGCCATCATGCTGATCTCCACGGCCAATGCCAAGCTGGCCAGTGGTATGTCGCTATTGCATTCAACGATTTATGCCGCACGTCGACGCGTGATTCCCATTATCATTACCACCCTGACCACTATTGGCGGTTTGCTGTCTCTGGCCACCGGACTGGGTGGTGAGTCGTTGATCTGGGGACCGGTGGCGAATGCCATCGTCTGGGGATTGGGATTTTCAGCAACTTTGACGTTATTTATTATTCCAATTTTGTACCGGCTGTTTATGTCACGCAGCCACCTTGGAAATCGTGCGTTAACTGGCGACCGTTAATCATGCTCTTCGATCCACGCCATCTGGATGGCTTCCAGTATCTTTTCATTGGAATGCTGCGGATCATCATCAAAATTTTCAAGCGCACACACCCATTCATGTAAATCGGTAAATCTTACGTATTGGGGGTCTACATCACCGTGTGTCTCTTCCAGTTCTATTGCGATATCCAGTGTATCTGTCCACTTCAGATTCATCTTCTCACCTCAAATTGTGCATAACTCATATAAAACCTGCTTTTTTTTATAATGTAGCCCTGGAAAGCGGGTTAAAGTCGCCAGTTGGACTACACTCGAACAATTAACTTTAAATCAAAGCACTCGCCGGTTGCATGTTTCTTAAAAAGAATATCTGGTTAATTTTCTATACCCTGGTGTTCCTGGGATTGATCTATCTGCTCTTCTCCCTTTCGTCTACCTGGTCAGATATTCAGCATAAAAACAGTGAGCAGTTATCCTACCTCAACCGGGTATTTTCTTCCTCGGTTTCTTCCACATTTGACCAGCAGGAAATCATGCTGGAATTACTGGGTCAGCAATTATTGAAAAACAATAAGTACCAGCAAAAATCTGATGCCACAGAAATCCTCAACAAACTGATGCGTCACAATCAGTCAATCATTGGATCCGCCCTGTCTGACGTTGATGGTAATCTCATCGCATCCAGTTCAAATATTGACTTGAACAAAATGCCTAACCTGAAGCACAGCGAAAATACCCGCGCAACCTTTCTCAAATCGCTGCAAAATGAAAACATGGTATTGGGTAGAACCTATTTTTTATCTGCTATCAATAATTGGGTGATACCTTTACGCAAAGCCATACGCGACAGCCAGGAACGCATAACCGGGGTGATGATAGCCGGTATAAAACCCAATGAGTTGCTACCCCGATTATATAATTTGAGTAGCGACGAGATGGCCAGCCAATACCGTGGCATGCTGATACATGACGAGAGTTTTCGTTATGCCTATGTCAGCGGTGTAAGCCATACTGACATGATAAAAGAGATCGTAAATACCCCTGTTTCATCTTCGCTCATCGATGACCATAATCGGTCGCTATCTGAACAACTCGGTATCTCCATGCAGGATTTAAAAAACGGATTAAGTTCTGCTGAATATTTTGCCCCGAGCTTAAACCAGGAAGTTAACCTGTTTTCAATATTGTATATACCCAAATACCAGCTCTGGTCACTAACGCTTTTACCCAAAAATCATCTTTTACAACAACTTAAATCCACCGCGATCTCCAATATCCTGTCATTTATAGCCATCTTCATCGTTCTGTATTTTTTGTTCCGTCATATCGATAATGTGGAACAAATCCAGCGCCAACTATTGCGGGATCAGGCCAATCACGACTTCTTAACCCACCTGAAAAACCGGCTCTATCTTAAAAATATTGAGCCGGAGTGGATTCACGACAAGGCCGCTCCCTTCAGTGTTTTTTTTATCGACCTGGATAATTTCAAAGCCATCAATGACAGTTATGGACATACCTTTGGTGACGCCATTTTAAAACAGGTAGCCAACCGGCTTAGATTACAACTTCCCGACCAGGCTCTCACCTGCCGCCAGGGCGGGGATGAATTCATTGTACTGTGCCACAATACGGAACTGGAGAGCCTGCAACAGATTGCGCTCGATATACTCGACAAACTGGCAAAACCGTATCATGTGGATCAGTATCAGTTTTCCATTGGCGCCAGCATAGGCATTTGCCGTTATCCCGATGACGGGGTTTCATTTGACATACTGTTCAGCGCGGCCGATAGCGCCATGTACCAGGCCAAAAACAAAAAGAATAATTATTTTATTTTCACCAGTGAATTACGCGAACAAACAATAAAAACAGCCCAGCTTGAACAGGCATTACAAAATGCACTGCAGAAACATGAGTTCCATATGGTTTACCAGCCCCAAATCAGCAAAAAAGGCTTCTTGTATGGTGTTGAAGCTTTGGTGCGCTGGGACAATAGCGATCATGGCAACATTCCCCCGTTTACCTTCATACCGATCGCTGAAAGCAGCGGTTTAATCATTGAATTGGGGCACTTTATTATTAACCAGTCCATCAGGGACATCTCTGAAATGTGCCAGGCCAATGATAATCTTGAAATTCAGCTCTCTATCAATATATCCGTACGCCAATTTCTGGAAGATAGATTCATTGATCATTTAAGCGAGGCTTTATCGACCTATCAGTTTCCATCCAGGCAGCTGACACTGGAAATTACGGAAAGTATTTTTATTGAGGATTTCGAATACATGGAACCCTTGTTCGCAAAGATCAGGGCATTGGGCATTAATTTATCGCTTGATGATTTCGGGACCGGTTATTCTTCTCTGAGCATGTTAAAAAGGCTACCCATTGATGAACTTAAAATAGATAAAAGTTTTATTGACCAGGTCACGCACAACCTTCATGACAAGGCCCTGGTGCTGAATATCATGGATATCGCCCAGAACCTGGGATTAAGGGTGGTCGCCGAGGGTATCGAAACGGGTGAACAGAAATCGATACTAAAAGAATATAACTGCGATATTCAACAGGGCTATTTTTATTCCAGGCCGCTAAAATATCATGACCTGGTAGACTATTGTGCCCGTTATAATTCCGCCTAGTGGTTCTCTGATACCATGTTGATGGTGTACTTGGGGATTTCGACCACCAGGTCTTCATCGGCGACCCGCGCCTGGCAACTCAAACGAGAATCCGGCTCCAGCCCCCAGGCTTTGTCCAGGTAGTCATCCTCGTTTTCGTCGGACTCTTCGAGCGAATCAAAACCTTCCCGCACATATACATGACAAGTGGTACAGGCACAGGATTTTTCGCAGGCATGTTCGATTTCGATACCGCCCTGTAATAAAGCATCACAGATACTGGTCCCTTTTTCTGCTTCTAAAACAGATCCTTCAGGGCAAATTTCTTCATGGGGGAGCACAATTATCTTGGGCATTACACATCTACCTGGTCAATATTTTTACCGGAGAGTACTTTCTGTACACTTTCATTCATTCGTCTCGCGACGTATTCTTCACTACTGTTCTCTAGATCCTTAATGGCTTTTTTGAGTTCCTCAGTAGTGGACTTTTCAATCATTTCTTCAAGCTGATTCCTGGCGGACACTATCTGCGCATATTCATCCTCATTGAGCAAATCATGACCGTCCTGCGAAAGGGCGGAATCGACCGCTTCGATAACCCGCTTGGCCTCTACCTTCTGTTCGGCCAGCATGCGTGCATCGATGTCTTCTTTAGCATGGCTCATGGAGTCACGTAACATGGTTTCAATTTCATTATCAGTCAAACCGTAAGAAGGTTTGATGGTGATGTCGGCTTTGACACCACTGCTTTCTTCTTCGGCGGTTACCGACATCAGGCCATCGGCATCCACCTGGTAGGTTACCTTGATGCGTGCAGCACCGGCCGTCATCGGAGGAATACCACGCAGTTCAAAATGGGCCAGGGAGCGGCAGTCGGAAACCAACTCCCTTTCCCCCTGCACGACGTGTATCGCCATTGCCGTCTGGCCATCCTTGAAGGTGGTGAACTCCTGTGCACGCGCAACCGGTATCGGTGTGTTGCGGGCAATGATTTTTTCGCTTAATCCGCCCATGGTTTCAATACACAGGGACAGCGGCAAAACATCCAGCAGCAACATATCCTGTTCGGGTTTATTGCCTGCCAGTACATCGGCCTGCAGTGCGGCCCCGATAGCGACCACCCGGTCAGGATCAAGATCGGTCAACGGCTTGCAGCCGAAGAACTCACCCACCTTTTCTATCACCAAGGGCACCCGAGTGGAGCCACCGACCATGACGACGTTGGTGATATCCTTTTTATCCAGTTTGGCATCGCGTAAAACCCGGCGACAGGACATCAGGGTCTTTTTTACCAGGTCTGCGATCAGTTCATCAAATGTAGCCCGTTCAAGAATCAGGGATACCTTGAGCTGTTCATGATCAATCTCGATATGCGCCTGACTGTCATGTGTCAGTTCTTCTTTGGCTTTGCGTGAGGCAATCAATATCTGGCGCAACAGTATGGAATCAATATCGCCCAGGCCGGCCTGCTGCATGATCCACTCGCCAATGGCATGGTCCATATCATCACCACCCAGTGAGCTGTTACCGCCGGTGGCCAGCACTTCAAAAACGCCCTTATTCAAGCGCAGAATGGAGATATCAAAGGTACCGCCGCCAAGGTCGTAAATGGCAATAACACCGTCTGAATTCTGGTCCAGCCCATAGGCCACGGCCGCTGCAGTCGGCTCATTCAACAAACGGTACACATTCAGGCCGGCCAGCCTGGCAGCATCGCGCGTTGCCTGTCGTTGGGCGTCATCAAAATACGCCGGCACGGTAATCACCACGCCGGACAATTCATCGCCCAAGGTCTGCTCAGCACGATGCGCGAGGGTTTTTAAAATTTCGGCGGACACCTCGATGGCGCTGACATGTTTCTGGCGCGTTTTAATACGCGGTACATGGGAATCAGCGGAGGCTTTAAAATCGAATGGCAACGCGTTGCCCAGGCTGCTCAGATCTTCAATGCCCCGACCCATGATGCGCTTGACGGAAGACAGTGTATTTAAGGGATCAGCAGCCTGTAGTTCGTGCGCCGTATGGCCCACCAGGATATCCTCTTCGGCATAATGCACCACCGATGGCAACAGGTGATTGCCGTGTTCATCCGGCAGGGTTTCAACCTGTCCACTGCGTTTAATGGCAACCAGCGAATTGGTCGTGCCCAGGTCTATACCGGCCGCATAATTACGTTGATGGGGCGCCGTGGTCTGACCCGGCTCAGAGATTTGCAGGAGTGCCATGATTTAATTGATGTCGTCTTCCAGCTCAAGCTGGTATTCGTCAATCTGTTCGAGAATACGCTGAACAAATTGCATTTTTTTACTGACCTGGCGTGCGTCTTCCATGTAGCCCTGCTGATAGAAGGCTTCGAAATCGGCTGAATATTCTTTCGATCGCTGGTCCAGCTTGTTGGTGATATGGTCACAACAACGCATCGGATCACTGCAACTGCGACACTGGTCCATCTCTTCACGCAATTCTATCTGTTCCATCAAAAACGCCGTATCGCCGGTCGTTTCATGATCATCGTTTAAATGCAGCCCGCCGACCTCAAGCATATAGCGTGCTCGTTTGACCGGATCCTTGAGAATCTCGTAGGCTTCATTGATCCATGCAGCTTTTTGCACGGCCAGTCGTTTTTCCTGGTCGGTCCCATTCACAAAGCGGTCGGGGTGAAAGGCCGATTGCAGTTTCTGATGGTTGTCATGCATCAGGTCTTCATCGATCTGGAAATCGACAGGCAAACCGAACAGTTCAAAATAATTTTGCTGTAAATCAACTTGCATGGCAGACAGGCGTTAAACCGTGAAACTCTCGCCGCATCCGCACTCATCCTTGGCATTGGGATTGGTAAACTTGAAACCTTCATTGAGGCCTTCCTTGGTAAAATCGACTTCGGTGCCGTCCAAGTAAACCAGGCTTTTGGGATCAATGATGACCTTGACACCCTGGCTTTCAAACACCTTGTCACCTTCTTCGACCTCATCAACAAACTCCAGCACGTAAGCCATGCCTGAACAACCGGTGGTTTTAATACCAATGCGCAGGCCGATACCCTTGCCACGGTTTTGCAAAAAGCTTTTGACGCGGTCTGCGGCCACATCAGTTAATTGAATAGACATAATCGTTACCTCTTTAACCTGCTGCCTGACGCATAATGGCCGGCAACTGCTTGATTAATTGATTCAGGGTTGAGATCAGTTGATCGATCTGCTGTCGCGTATTATCCACCCCGAAACTGACCCTGACGGCATTCAATGCCAGCGATTCATCTATGCCCATAGCACTCAGTACATGACTGGGTTGCGTGACTTCGCTATGGCAGGCGGATCCGCTGGCCAGCTCGAATCCAGCCTTGTCCAGCTGCATCAACAGGGTTTCCCCGTGATAATACGGAATCGAAAAAAAACTGGTATTGGGTAAACGTTCGACCTGATGCGAAAAGATCACGACGCCGTCAATAGCGGCCAGCTGCTGCTCAAAATAGCGGCGCAATTCTAGCAGATATGCCTGTGTTTCAAACAGCTTTGTTTGCGCCAGTTCTGCCGCCTTGCCCAGTCCCACCAGCATCGCCACGTTTTCCGTACCTGCCCGGCGTCCCGATTCCTGTGGGCCACCGCTTAACAGGGTATTTTTAATGTATCCATTTTTAATGATCAATGCGCCAACGCCTTGTGGAGCGTAGAATTTATGGCCCGACAGCGATAACAGGTCCACATCCAGTTGTTGCATGTCTACCGATAACTTGCCAATGGCCTGCGTCGCATCGCTATGGACAAGGGCCATGGAATGACTGTGCGCATAGCGGGCCATGTATTCGACGGGCTGGATGGCGCCGGTTTCATTGTTGGCCAGTTGCATTGACAGCAACCCGGGCTGCTTTTCATCGATCAGTTTTTCACAAGCCTCGCGTTCCACAACACCGTCATGATCAACCGCGCAGAAATAAGTGGCGCAGCCAGCCTGGCCGGCCTGTTTAAACGGCTGCAACACACTGGCGTGTTCAATCGGGGTGGTGATCAAGGTGCTGGATGGACCCAGCTCCAACATCCCTTTAATGGCCAGGTTATTGGCTTCGGTACCACCGCTGGTAAACACAACCTGTTGCGGACTGGCGTTCACCAGTTGTGCGATCTGGGTACGGGCAGTTTCTATAGCTGAACGCAGGAATCGGCCACCCTGGTGCAAGCTTGAGGCGTTACCGGCACCAGACTTCAGATAAGGCATCATGGCATCCAGTACCTCGGGAAGTATGGGCGTTGAAGCGTTGTGGTCTAGATAAACTGCCATGGGATTGGGTGTTTCAGAATCTTATAATTTATCTTCGATAACATTTTCTGACTGGTTTTCAATCATATCAGCCAGTGAGATACCGTTCAGATAGTTGGATATCTGGTCGCTCAATTCATCCCATAACTGCTCGGTCAGGCAGGGTTCATAATTGGCCGCACCTGGCAGGGCATCCTTGTTGCCCACATCCACCTTGTCATCAACAGCCAGAATAATATCCGAGATATTCACCTGCGCGGGATCACTGCTGAGACGATAACCACCGCCCGGTCCACGGGTACTGACCACCAGTTTGTTGCGTCGCATCTTGGCAAATAACTGTTCGAGATAAGACAGGGAGATACCCTGACGTTCGGAAATTTCAGCCAGTGAAACCGGTCCCTTATCGGAGTGTAAAACCATGTCCAGCAGGGACGTAACGGCATACCGACTCTTTGTGGATAATCGCATAATGAGCGCCAGTGATTATTGATAACCAGCCCAGTATACAATCCCGACTAATTTGGTCAAGTATTATTCCTGAGTGATTTAGTCAGGTATTAAGGCCTGTTAACACTCATTGAAATATCGCGTTGACGCTCCAAAAAGGGCCAGGCAAGGCACGAGGAGAGAGGTTTGGTTATACCAAATGAACGACGAGTAACGCCAAGTGGCCCCCCTGTATCGATAATGGGGGGCACAACCCGAAGGGACGTGGCGTTTTTTCAATGAGTGTTAACAGGCCCTAGGCAGACTCACGGAAACACGGGTTCCCTGCCCGGTTTTACTGTCAAACTGCAGACTGCCTCCGTGCGCCTGAACGATGAGTTTACATAAATACAAACCCAGTCCAAAACCGCCAGTACGGCGCTG
>JANTFY010000067.1 GCA_024763185.1 Gammaproteobacteria bacterium
CGCATGGTGCCGCAGATACTGATAGATGGTGCCTGGATCGGCGGTTTCACCGAATTGACGGAAATGCACATGGAAAATCAGCTTGATGAACTGATGGATCAGGCATGAAAAAAAATAAAAGTATTTTCCGGGTCTTGTTTCATAACCAGAATAAAATCTATGAGCTTTACGCCCACGAGGTCAGCCAGGCATCGATGATAGGCTTCATCGAGATTGGCGAGATCATTTTCGGCGAACGCTCCAAGCTGCTGGTCGACCCGGCCGAGGAAAAACTGAAAAGCGAATTTGGTGACGTTAAACATACCTACGTACCGCATCATTCCATCATACGCATTGATGAAGTTGAAAAAGAAGGTAAAAACAAGATCCATGATTCAGACGGCTCGACCGTATCGGTACTGCCCGGCTCCGGGTTTTCGCAACCGCCTTCCAACTGACTTTTGCAAATCAGCGTCATTATTCCGGTTTACAACCGTGCGCACAGCATTGGCAGAGCGCTGGATTCTGTCTTGGCGCAACAATCGGCTGCGGATGAAATCATCGTGATCGATGACGGTTCTACCGATCATACTGCCGACATTATCGAGCAAGACTATCCACAGGTTAAATTGATTCGCCAACTCAATAAAGGGGTCAGTGCGGCAAGAAACGTCGGTATTCAAGCAGCCTCGCACGAATGGATCGCGTTGCTGGACTCCGACGATGAATGGCTGCCTGATAAGTTAAAAAGCATACGTCAGGTGCACGAAAAAAACCGCGATGAAGTCCTGTTTCATTCCGATGAAATCTGGATCCGGAATGGGGTACGGGTCAACCCGATGAACAAACACCAGAAAAGCGGTGGTTTTATTTTTGAACAGTGCCTGCCACTCTGTGTTATTTCGCCATCTGCCGCGGTCATCAGGCGCTCAGTTTTGGACCATATCGGGCTGTTCAACGAAAACCTGCCCGCCTGCGAGGATTACGACCTGTGGTTAAGGTTATGTCATCGGCACGCGGTTTTTTACATCGACCAGCCTTTAATCATTAAATATGGCGGGCACGAGGATCAGCTATCACGCAAGCACTGGGGAATGGACCGTTTTCGCATACTTGCCCTGCATGAACTCATGCAAAATGCCGACCTCAGTGCGCAACAGGAAAAATTAACACGGAACATGCTGATTAAAAAATGCCGTATATTGATCAAGGGTGCTATCAAACACAATAACCGGCAGGTATTGGACCAGTTCAACCCAATGCTTGAACACTATGGGTCCCAGGCATGTTGATCTGGACGTGCGCACTGCATTGCGAAGCCAAACCAGTCATTGATTTTTATCGCCTGAAAAAACTAAAAAATCCCAACCACTTTGATTGTTACCAGAATGATCAGATGCTCTGCGTGGTCAGCGGCATGGGCGGACAGAATATGCAACAGGCCGTTAACTGGGTTATCGAGACCTTTAAAATTGAAAGCGGCAGCGGCTGGATCAATATCGGTATCGCCGGACATTTATCCTACCCGGTTGGCACGGCTTTACTGGTTTCTTCAGTCAGCCAACACGACCGGTCCACGGCGATTTTCCTGCATCCACCAGAACACAACACCCTGGCAAGCTGCGCGCTTAGCAGCCAGCAAAAGGAGAATACCGATTACCAGGCCAACGTGATCTTTGACCTTGAGGCTTATGCCTTTGTAAACAGCGTTAAAGCCTTTTCACCTTTGCATCATTGTCAATGTGTAAAGGTCATCAGCGACAATGCCGACACACCTCCACAGCGTAATAAGGCCGTCATCAGTCAACTGATTGCTGACACCATGCCGGCTATACATGAAGTCGCGATGGCATTGCAAAAGCGTTGCGAAGCACCTAACCTAGAGCATTAATCTCTGGCCTGTTATATCTCCATTTGAAAACCCCAGGAACATTCGACATGTCCAGTCTAACTGGTAAAACAGCTTTGATAACCGGCACCAGCTCGGGGATTGGCCTCGCCATTACCCGCCATCTGTTGCAACTAAACTGCAAGGTGATAGGCCTGGCCCGTGATCATGCCAAGGCCGATATACAGCATGAAAATTTCACGCCTATGCATATCGACCTGTCTGACCTTGAAAACACCTCGGAACTGAGCGCAAGGATTTGCCGCGAACAGCACATTGACTTCTTTATCCATTGTGCCGGTGAAGGTCTGTTTGGCTCTATCGAACAATTCTCGGTACCACAGATTGATAAAAACCTGCGTACCAACCTGACCAGCGCCCTGGTACTGGCACATCATGTGGTACCGGCCATGCGCAAAAATCGTAGTGGCCGGATAATATTTATCGGGTCGGAGTCATCGCTACAGGCCGGTCGCAAGGGCACGGTCTATTGCAGTGCAAAATTCGGCCTGCGCGGACTGGCACTCTCCCTGCGCGAAGATTGCTCGCGCGATGGCATTAACGTGACACTGATCAATCCCGGCATGGTGCGTTCACCCTTTTTTGACCAGCTCGATTTCCGTCCCGGTGAACACGCAAGCAACGCCATCACAACGACGGATATCGCAGAAACCGTTGCCTATGTTCTGGGCAGTAACCCGGATATTGTTTTTGATGAAATCAACCTGTCTCCACGCAACCGTTCCATCGAATTTAAGCCGAAATCAAGGTGATACCTTCAGCTGAATTTTTGCGCCTGAAGATGTTGGCCGTTTAATTTAACAGTTTTGTAACAAACACCTTGATTGATATTTATTTACTTGTAGAATCCGCTTATAACTAAAAATTCTAAGGAAACTCGACACGATTCGTGGTTTTCTCTGTTCATTGATTTCCCTGAGGAAACACGTGAAATTACAGCAACTACGTTTTCTCGACGCTGTCGTCAGAAATAACCTGAATGTCTCCTCGGCCGCCGAGGAATTGTATACCTCCCAACCCGGTGTCAGTCACCAGATCAAGCTACTTGAAGAAGAGCTGGATATAAAAATTTTCGAACGCTCGGGCAAAAAGCTCACCGGTATTTCACCAGCGGGTTACGCCGTTCTGGAACACGTAAACGCTCTGCTGAATAATGCAAAAAGTATCAAGCAGGCTGCACGCGAATACTCCAATGCCCATCGTGGCAGCCTGAGCATTGCCACCACACATACCCAGGCGCAATTTATCCTGCCGCCCATATTGAATAATTTTGCCCATAAATACCCGCGCATCGATTTGCAGGTACACCAGGGTAATCCCAAGGCCATGTGTAAACTGGCTGCCAATAATTCGGTCGACTTTGTGATCGCCTCTGAAACGATCAACGAATTTGATGAACTGATCACGATCCCGGCCTACCGCTGGAATCGCTATATTGTCGTCCCCAAGGGTCACAGCCTGACCAAGAAAGCGGAGATCTCCCTGGTCGACCTGGCGTCTTTTCCCATTCTTACCTACATGCTGGGATTGACCGGTCGATCCAAGCTGGACCGGACTTTTCATGCGGCCAACCTGGAGCCTAACGTGGTGTTCAGCGCGACCGACTCCGATGTGATTAAAACCTATGTCAAGCTGGGTTTTGGGGTCGGCATTATTGCGGAGATGGCCAAGGGTAAAGAATCCGATGATTCACTGGCATGCATCCGTGCCAACCACCTTTTCCCGGACAGCGTGATCAAGATAGGCTTTCGTCATTCGCGACATATCTCGGCCTACCAATACGAATTTTTACACATGATGGCGCCTTACCTGGAATTGGAAACAATCAAGGAACTGGCCCATACCAAGGCATTAAACGACCGCGAAAAAATCCTACAGGAATACACCATTCCCAGTTATCAGTCGCTAAGCAGCCAACCGGATTGAGCGTTAAAATTACCCGCTAATCATCCAGCTTTTTTTGCAAGTCGATTAACTCAATCGGTTCAGGCTCACCTATGGTATAGCCCTGCAGATAGTCCACCTTGGCTTCGCGTAGCATATGGAACATATTCCTCGATTCAACAAACTCTGCAATCACCTTCATGCCCAGGCAATGCCCGACCTCGGTAATGGAACGCACAAAATCGTAGGACTGTGCATCATGCAGGATGTCCTTGATAAACACCCCATCAATCTTCAGGTAATCAACCGGAAACTGTTTCAGGTAGGTAAACGAAGATAGGCCACTACCAAAATCATCCAGTGAAAACTTGGCCCCGAGCTTTTTGATAATACGAATAAACTCGATGGATTTTTCGACATCTTTAACCGCTGCGGTCTCGGTGATTTCAAAACAAAGCCGCCTCGGGTCGACCAGTTCGGTTTGCAATAATTGCTCAAGAAAACGATGAAAACTGAGCGAACCGATACTGCGACCCGACAAGTTGATGGAAAAGAACAGATCTTTGCTGACCTCGGGATGTTTCACCATCCAGTGAATAACTTCTGTCACCACCCAGCGGTCTATTTTTTCGATCAGGTTAAAACGTTCGGCCGGTGCCAGAAACTCATTGGGACGAATGATGGTATCGTCTTCATCTTGATAGCGAATCAGGATTTCATAATGCTTTTTTTGCTCTCTTTGATTAAGTGGCACGATAGGTTGCGCATAAAGCTTGAAACGGTGTTCGGAAAAACCCTTGTTAATGCCTGAAGCCCAGCCCATGGAGGAATGATGCTTCTGCACTTTTTCATCATCGTCATCAATCAGGTAGTACTGGTTACCACCATTTTCCCTGGCCAGATAGCGGGCCGTAGTCAACTTGGATAACTTTTCTGAATAACTGTCACTGGCCAGGCCAAAAGGTATCAAAGCAGCACTGGCAGTCGTGGTAAACTCACGATCATTCCAGTTAAAACCGGTCCTGTGTATGTATAACAGGATATCATTGACGGTATTGGCCGCGGCCTCTGCCTGCGCGTAGGGAAACAATATGCCGAACTCATCGCCGCCCAGGCGTGCCAGCAAGTCGGATTTGCGCACATTATGGCGAATGGTATCAGCCACCTGCATCAACAACTGATCACCCGCCTCACTGCCACAGGTATCATTCACAACCTTGAACTGATCCAGGTTCAGGTACACCATGATATGCTGATTCTGCGTGTAATCGCTGTCACTGACCATGGCGTCAAATTTGTTTTCGAACGCGGCACGATTAAGAAACCGTGTCAGCTTGTCATGGCGACCCTCATAATTCAGTTTGCGTCGTAATTTACGGTCTTCAGTGACGTCTTTAAAAATCAATACATGACCAACCCCTTCAGACTCCTTATCAAGCATGGGCGAGGCCATCATTTCCAGCTCAACCGTTTTACCATCCACCTGGTAGAACAGGTTGATCAACTGGTTTGGTGTTTTTAACAGCTGCTTGAGATTGGCGATGTGCGTTGCCGAGCGATTGGTATACATGATCGCCAGCTCATCCAATGCCACATCGATCATGTTCTCTTCACTATCCCCCAGCATGTCTTCCGCTGCCGGGTTGGCCAGCTTGATCATCAGGTTTGAATTGATAACCAGCACCGCATTGGTAATCGAATCCAGGGTGGTGGAAATAAAATCCCGCTCATTGAGTAATTCTTTTTCGGCCAGCTCCTGTTTTTCGGAGGCATCCTCCAGGCCCTGTACCATTTGATTGTAGGCCGTCACCAGTTCATCGAGTTCGGCCGGTAAATTGTGCTGGCTGATCGGTGCATATTGACCATTCAGTAACGCACCGACCGAATTACGCATGCGGTCCACGGGTTTGAACGCCACGCCCAGCAACAAGACCACCAGCAATAAAACTACCAGCGTGGCAACAACCGTTACCAGTTGAATGTTTAGATTGGTTTCATCAATCAAATGGTTAAAAGTGGACTGGTCATACAAGGTGGAAACGGTCAGGCCTGGTACATTATCATCTCCGAACAGGGTAAAGGAGACCGCTTGCATGGCTCCATCCGCTGGCATAACTTCGGGCCAGTCGTCAGACTGAAACAATACCTCGCGCTCGGTATTAAGCACCTGCACCGGTCGGTTTATCGCCTTATCCAGTCCTTCAAGTTCGTTGTCGGCGTAGGCGATGACATGCAGATAAGCGCGTGGCCGAAGCGAACCGACCGAAACCACGACTTCGGCCATTAAATGGCCATCATAACTGCACAGCCCATATTTCGGTTTCAATTGCCGCGCCCCGCTGGCAGCGGTCAGCTGATCCAGTACCAGCGGGCAACCCAAATAAGGGTTCAGGTCATCCTCATAAGCGGCCGCCAGGATATTGGCATCCAGATCACGAACCAGCAGGGATTTAAAATGCAGCAGGCCACTGGTGGCAAATACACGTTGAAAGTTTTTTTGCAGCAGTTTATCGAGTTCGAATTTATCGTTTACCGCAAGGGCCCTGGAAAAAGCCTCTTCATTCTGAAAACGATAGGCAAATCTTTTTTGTAGTGTGTACAGGTTTTCAATCGCCTCAATGGTTTTTAACTTGAGAAGATCATGATTGGAGTTGTACTGGTTTTCCAGTGCCAGACGCTGGAAGGCATCGCTGGAATACCAGGTAAGCCCCAGCGCCAGGCTCGCCAGCACGACCATGCCGATGACCGTGATAACCTTGATACCAAAAAGCCGCTGCCACATGAGAAACTATTCCAGCAGATACGGATAGTCCTTATTCCGCCATTCTTCAAAACCGCCCCGAAACCAGTACAGCTGATTGTAACCACACTGGCGGGCTATTTTTAGTGCTTGCACACTGCGAGTACATTCAGTGCCGTTACTATAAAACACCATGCTGCGATTTTTATCGGAGGTAATTCTGGCCAGGGTGGTACAGTTGGTATTGATATCCGGCAAGCTGTGGGAGCCGCCGATAAAACCCAGCCAGTGATCTTCGCTCAGGCGACTGTCCACCACCACCAGATCATCCAGCCCCTGGGCCAGCGCAATTAAGGTTTCGGCATTGACGGTATCCACCCCGTCCAGTTTTAAAGGTAAGGCTGTTTTTTCCGCGTGAGCAGGCCCGCACAAGCAAGCGAACAGCAAACTACACAATAAATACTGGCCAAAGCTGGAATGCGTCATTCAAAAAGGAATTTTTATCAGGTTTTATAATTTTAGGTGAGTTTGCAGAAAATGCTGACTTATCTGATTTATTAGCACACGATACACCGCGACCCCGCAAGGCGCAATAACCCGGGGATTTAATGGCATGGCATATCGTAACAAAAGGCCTGGCAAGGTATCTGCCCTGGCCGGAAGAGTCGTGGTATGGCTATCGAATGATAGCCGGCCATCAGTATAACGAATGGATCTTTACTGAATCGGGATTAAAATTACCCAGCTCACAAAGGCTGTTAACGTCGTGTATGCTCAGTGTTTTGGAGGAAATTTCCATCAAACCCATTTCACGCAGGGTTTTAAGGGTACGATTGACATGAATCTTGGTCAGCCCGGTGGCATCCCCGATATCTTCCTGCGACAAGGGAAAGTGTATGGCCGTATCCTGCTGATGGTTATAGATCATCTTGATTCGATGAAACAGCTCCGAGCAGAAAAATGCCACGCGCTCAATGGCCGATTGCTGGCCTATGGTCAATAAGCGGCTCTGGCAGATGTTCATATCACGTGCATTGAGTTCTGTCAGGCGACGCGCAACACTCAAGTTTTTGCGTAGCAATTCGGGCATGGCCTTGCTTGGAAATCCGCACAACACCGTCTCAGACAACGCCATGGCCGAATGTGTCATAACGGCCTGCAAATCGGGTTGAAAGCCGAGCATGTCGCCGGGCAGGGCGATGCGTATAATCTGTCGTTTGCCACTATCGAGGGTTTTATACACCGCCACCCAGCCATGGTACACGGTAAACATGTAGTCACTGGATTGCGTTTCACGATAGATTTCCTTGCGCGGGGCGATTGTAAACTGGTTACTGCGGTACTGCTGAGTCCAGTCCAGGTCTTTTTCGTCCACACCATGGAACAGTGCCAGGCGTCGGATAGAACAATCGGTACAGGCCGTTTGCTTATGTTCAATGGGTATCAGGTGAATATGGCTATCGCTACTCATTATTTCAATTTAGCTCAACCCATACCGGGGCATGGTCGGAAGGTTTAGGCAATGACCGGACATCATAGTCTATTCCCGCACCCGTGACATTATTTTTTAACCGCTCTGTCACCAATAGGTGATCAATGCGCAGGCCGCGTCGAGGCTCGCGCTCAAAGCCCCGGCTACGGTAATCAAACCAGCTGAACAACTGGTCTTCCTGCGGATGGACCAGGCGAAAACCATCGTGATACCCCAGCTTGCATAGAGCCTCGAACCACTCTCGCTCTTCTGGCAGAAAACTGGTTTTACCGGTTTTTAACCAGCGTTTGGCATTATCCGCCCCGATACCGATATCCTTGTCATCGGGTGCAATATTGTAGTCCCCCATGACCACCACGCGCTGATCCGGGGTATGGGTCTGGCCGAGGAACTCGGTCAGATCGCGGTAATACTTTTGCTTGGCCGGAAATTTAACCGGATGATCGCGTGACTCGCCCTGCGGAAAATAACCGTTATAGATAAACCAGTCCTGACCATCCAGTACATAATGCCCTCCGATAAAACGCTTTTGCGCCTGCTCATCATCAGCGGGAAAACCCAAGCGGCTATCCAGCGCTGTCGTTTTGGATAGCAGGGCCACGCCGTAATGCGTCTTTTGCCCCATGAACAGGGCTTGATACCCCATTTCCTGAATGGCCTCAAGAGGAAATTCATGATCCTGCACCTTGGTTTCCTGCAGGCCGATAAATTCGGGGTCGTGTTTATCGATAACAGCTTGCAGCTGATGCAACCTGAGGCGAACACTGTTGACGTTGAAAGATACGATTCTCATAAGGTTTTACGATTGCTCAAGGATTAAATCCTTCAGGGATTTTTGCTGCAGTGTTTGTTGCAGGTTAAGCTCAATCTTTTGCTGTATATCGCTGATGACCGGGTCAGTCTTGAACTGCTCAGACATGCCATCATCTTCAGCCTGCCGCGCAGCATGCAGAATGTCCATCACTGAAATCTGTTCTACCGAGCGCGCCGGTAAATAGACATTTTCGGGTTCACAGCTATAGCTGATTAGACCATTGTGCTCAAGATTATTAAGCATACGATCTATCATGGTTTCCGGGATATTCAGGCGCTGATACAGGCCGGCACGGGTAGGCTTAAAATCCTGTTCACTATAATGCGCCCGGCCGATTTCCAGCATCAGTTGCAGGGCCAGGTTCTCACGCAGGATACCGCTGATAGAAAAATTTTCTGTCTTCCAGCGCAATCGTTCCGGGTGTTGATGATAGTAAGAGATCGAGGCCCCGACCAGCAGTATCAGCCAGCCCAGGTAAAGCCAGATCATGAACAGCAGCAAAATGGCGAAACCGGAATAAATCGCTGTGTAACTGGTGGAACCACCGGCAAACAAGGCAAACAGGTTACCGCTCAAACGCCACAAAATACCCGCCACAATGGCACCGTATAATGCCGACCTGATCCTGACCCGGGTATTGGGTACCAGCACATACACAAAGGTAAATGCGGCTATAATCAGTACGTAGGGCAACAAGTGTCCTACCAGTTGAATCAGGTCGGCCATGTAGGGCAGGTTCCCGATGGCCTCGACGATGGCATGGCTTTTCAAAGAGGCGGTAATGCCGAAAGCAGAAAAAACCAGCACCGGGCCAACCATGACCACGCTCAGATAATTGCTGAAACGTTGCGCCAGGTTTCGATTTCCACGGATACGCCAGGTTTGGTTGAACGCGGCTTCAATCTTTTGAATCAGGGAAATCACGGTAAACATCAGCATACCCAGCCCCAGTGCACCGAGCACGCCGATCTTCATGTTTTCCACAAAGCCGACGATATTGCGGGTGATCTCCGTGCTTTTATCGCCCAA
>JANTFY010000068.1 GCA_024763185.1 Gammaproteobacteria bacterium
AAGGCGATGATGACCTGGTAGGCATTGGCGATAACCGAACTGACAGCCTCGGGCAGAATCAGCGATTTTAACGCAAACCAGATTCCTATCACGATCACCAGGAACACGGCTGGCTCTTCCACCATGTCGACGATGATGTCGTCCATGCGCGTTTTGGTACGCGCCGTAAACAGGCGAATAAACTTCGAAAACACCCAGTAAATCACCTTGCCCAGCATCAGCGACAGAACGATAATCACCAGCGCAATCAACCAGTTTTGCAGGCTGTTACCGTAGTAGGTTTGAGTCAGAATATCTTGCATGTTGTGTCCGTTAGTTTTTCCAGATTAAGTTGAAAGCCGGGGCCTGTTAGGGCAAGCCCAGCGGGTTTTGCAGATCCACACCGTCCATGAAAGGTTTTTTTCTATCCCTGTGGGTCAGCTGGTAGAACAGCCCCATCCAGTTGCCCACCACGCTGTCGGCAGTATCACACCAGCTATTGTTTAGTGCTCCGGCAATTTTTGCCTCAGGAAACTCGGGCAGCGTCTTGCCGGTTTTCAGCGCCCCATGCAGGTAATAGCGGTATTCGTTCATCACCGCCATTTCAAACTGCCCCAGGTAGTTTTGCGGATAGGGTGGAAAAGCCGGCAGTTTGCCTTCAATGAACAGGTTAACCTCGCGTTTGAACTCCTTCAGCAGTGAAATCGTGTCGTATTCGGGATGCCCCTGAAAAAACACCGTGCGAATGCCGTCTTCACTGGTTGCCAGGTGCACACAACCGTCATCGATTTCGGTGACCAGAACGCGCAACCCCGCCTGATCAAACTGTTCGGGATAAACCGCGTTCCAGCGCGAATGGGGCACGGCAAAGCGGGTGTTGATATCCACCGTCAGGGGATGTATCTCGGACGTGACCTGGTGTTCGAACACGCCCCACTTTTTGTGTTTTTGCGGGTGCCGCTTCTGCCCGTAGCGAAACTCCATGACTGCATGCGTGGCCAGGCAGGAACACAAGGTAGAAGTCACATTCTCGTAGGCCCAGTCAGCCACCTCGATCAGCGGTTGCCAGAAAGGCTGGTTGGATAACTCAGGCCCGATAACATTGGCACCGGTTATGATCAGGGCATCCAGCCCCTGCTCCCTGACCCGATCAAACGATTCGTAATATTGGTCAATATGGGCCCGAGCCGCCTCGCCGCGTGGCAGATCATCCAGCGTAAAAGGGTGCATATAAAACTGAGCAATCGGGTTACTGTCGCCCACCAGCCGGAAAAACTGCAGCTCGGTCGCCTTTAACGCCGCATCCGGCATCATGTTCAACAAGCCGATATGCAAATCGCGAATATGTTGGCTCATCGCACGCGAGGGATCGAGGATATTGACCCCCTCGTTTTTTAGCTTTTCGTATACCGGCAGCTTGTTATGCGCGACGATAGGCATTAACTTTGCCTCTCGATGGCGGTTTCCAGCAACTGCAAAAAGTCCTGTTCCGATTTAACCTGCGCCACCTCTTCCGAGGTGACCGTATAACCGTGTTTGGCAATCTGTTCATAACGCGGTATGCGCGAGTGGAACAGGCGCGGAAACACCCAGCGTGCGAATTCGTCCGGATCCATCTCGGCTGCGTAATCCAGCCCATTTTCGGTTAAATACAAAGCCAGGTGTTCGGTCAAAAATTGCGGGCGATAATACAGCGGCTTGGGCGCACTGACCGCACGCTGGATCAACTTGTTTTCCTCTTCTTCATTGGTAACCTGGATGTAGAGTATCAGGGTCGAGTCGGCCAGCGCTTCGATCACACCCGCTTCGTCCAGTTCGCACAGGCTGCCGCCTACATCATTGACAAAATGCGGGTAACCGTAGATGTTCTGGGCCTTGTCAATGAAATCCGGCACTTCTTTCATGGTGGCGATTTCCGCTTCACGGTAGCGGGCCTGGCGCTGGATAAAATCTTCCAGCTCGACCCCGCCCAATTCCGGGTTGCCCAGTTTACCCACGTAACTGAGTACCGGGCCGAGGTCATCGACCTTGATATTGTTACGAATATAAATCCAGTCCTTGCGCAATAAATCTTTTAGAAACGGTACCTGCATGGCCTGCAGCTTGATCATATCCAGAATATGTTCATCCAGATAATGGGTACCGATGCGATAGTCACCGGAGTAATGAAACCAGTGTCCACCCTTACGCAACATGGTCGATAGGTAGGATTTGCCCACCCCGGACATGCCCAGCAAGGTAACTTTTTTATGCTCCCAGGCACGGAACTGCTCAATACTGAATTTCAAACAACTGCCCCAAGTAAAAAAAATGGATTATGCCTGAAAGCCGATGTTGAAGAAATATAAACACCCGATACCCGGCCTATTGAGTCGAGACTGAAAGCAGAAAAACAGCACGCTGTGACGTACATCATGAGGCGGGTAAAACCTTACAGAAATCCTTGAATTATCTAAAATTTCAGCTAATTAAAACAGATCAATAAAAAAATACGGCGATTACCTGACAACTGGACCCTCTATGCATTTTCAGATTCCATCATTTCTCCCCATGGCGCTCCAAACGATCACTCCCGGCCAGCTCGTTCCTGCTGCAAATCCTGCCTCGATGCCAGGCTTTTACCGAATTGGGGTCAAGCGCTAATGAATAACGAAAAATCCGGTTTCATCATGATCCTGGCCTCTTTACTGGTGATGGGTTTAACCGTGTACTTCCTGTTTGATATTGAAATAAAAAATCGTGAAAAGCAGGCGCGAGAACAGGGCCTGGGCCTGGTCCGCCTGATGTCCAGCATGCCCTGGAACCAGGTGATCAATCAACCCGGGCGCAAGGGATTATTGCAGGCCTTTTACCAGGGCCAGAACAATCCTGACTTTGCCTACGGCCTGATCACCGATCTGGATCACTCGATCAAGTCCGAGGTCACGGCACCCGGCATCATAGCCCCCAATACACCGGTACCCTTCGAACCCACGGCGTGGCTGGGACAAAGAACCGTTGACAGTCTGAGCCAGGACAAGCGCTTTATTGAATCGCACGCCCCGCTGTTTTACGACGGACAGCACAAGGGTTTTGTGCGCATTGGTTACCTCAAACCGGAATTTATTTTAAGTTTCGAAAAAATGCCGCTGATAGCCACCATCACCCTGCCCATCTTCCTGCTCACTCCCTTGTTCTACTTTTTTCTGCGCCAGGAGATGAAACCCCTCAAGCGGGTCAGTGAAAGCATCGAAAAATTTGCCGAGGGCAGCATGGCGCAAACCATGGAACTGCAACCCAGTGCTGAACTGGGTGGATTTATGGATCGTTTTGACCGTTTTATGGCGTTGACTCAGGAACGTATCAATCAGCTCAATCATGAGCAGGATGACCTGACCCTGTCGACCAAATTGCTTTCTTATCAAAACAGTAAAGTGGAATCCATCTTGAAAACCCTGCCCGAGGCCATCATCGTCATCGATGAAGCGGGCGAAGTGAGTTATGCCAACGAAAAAACCTCCAGCTTACTGGGCATAGACAACAAAAACATCATTAACCAGAAACCGGTTGACTGGTGTAAGAACAGCGAGGTCATCAACCTGTTATCCGGTCAGCACAATAAAGGCATGGTCAGCGCCATCACCGCGGCGGCCTTTTCCAGCGACGATGAACAACAGGATAAAAAGCTCGAAATCCGGATTTACCCGTTGTTTTCACCGATGGATGAAAACAAGCTGCTGGGTCGCCTCGCCGTTATCCGCGACATCACCGAACAATTGTACGAACAACAACGCCAGGGTGAATTCATTTCACAGATATCCCACGAATTGAAAACCCCGTTGAACGTACTGTCCATGTACAGCGAATCCCTGCTGGACCCGGACCTGACCTCCGAAGAACACCGCATTGAAGCTGCCAATGTCATACACGACGAGGTGGAAAGACTGGCCAACCTGATCCAGAACCTGTTATCCATCTCACAGTATGAACTGGGCGGATTGCAGATCGAACGCCAGCGCGTGCGACTGCGTGAATTTCTGCAGGATCTCTTTGAAACACTGGCCAAAAGCGATAAAGCCAGGGCACTGCAGTTTGAACTGGATCTGCCGCATGAACTGCCCGCTGTTTTTATCGACAAGGCACTGATGCGAATCGCCATCAATAACCTGCTGACCAATGCCATCAAATACAACAAACCCGGTGGAAGGGTTACACTGGAAGCGATCGAGTCCAGCCATTACATCGACATTCGCGTCAGCGACGACGGTTATGGCATATCAGAACTCGACCAGAAAAAGATTTTCGACAAATTCTTTCGCTCCGAGGATGACAATATCCGCCAACAAACCGGCCATGGCCTGGGTTTATCACTGACCCGACAAATCGTCCAGATCCACCAGGGTGAAATCACGGTAACCAGTTCAATCGGTCAGGGCAGCCTGTTTCAGATACGGCTGGATAAGGAACTGGACGAACGATGATGAGGGAAAATCAAATGAAAAAAATAATGCTGGTCGATGACGAAATGCACGTCTTACGCATCCTCAAAATGTCACTGCAAAAACAGGGTTACGACATCAGTACCTATAACAATGGCCAGGATGCACTCGATGCCCTGCAACACGACACGCCCGATGTGCTGATTACCGACATCCAGATGCCACGCATGAGTGGCGAAGAACTGTGCTATCAGATTGAACAGCGTTACCCGGACCGGCAGTACCTGATTTTCGTGCTCACCTCGCGTACCGAAATAGAACACCGCGAGTGGTCCGCCAAGATAAGCAACCTCAAGTTTCTCGAAAAACCGGTCAGCATGCGCAACCTGATGCTGGAACTTGATCAGTATTTTTCTCAAACTGTGTAACGGACCAGGACTGCACCATGAAACACGAGACCATCACAACAGTCCGATTTTACAATTACTGGAAGCTGTTACAGCACCTGGCCCCGGATATAGACAGCATTATTGTTTTTAACCGGGACGGAAACTTCATCTGGCAAAGCAACGCAACCCTGCATCCACAGATGGATCGCATCACCGTTCTGGTCCGTACCTTTCAAAAACATGCCAAAATTACGGCCGCCTATGAATCGGAACATGAACTGAACCAGGATACCAGGCTGCACATCATTTCTTTGCAGGATGATGACATTGAACAAAGCCTGGTTATTGCGCAATTAATCCGCAAGGACTCGAACATCAAACCCATCTCGGCGAATTACAAAAAATCGATAGCATTACTGAATAAAACCCTGCTCACGGAATACAGCCTGATTCACAAGGTGATTGAAAAAGAACAGGAATTAAACTCGCTCACCGATGAACTCACCCATCGATATGAAGAGCTGAACCTGATCTATTCCGCCGATGACCACGTACAAAACATCAGTCATGGACGCGAATTATTAAAAAACATCGTTGAAAACGCCTCCAACTTTATGGATGTTGACCTGGTCGTTGCCCTGTTGCCGGAAAAAAACGTCACCATTACCCATAGCAAGCAGGGTGGCACCCCACGCAATTATCTTCACTTGATCGAGACACTGCAAAATGACATCTACCAGCAAATAAAAATTAACAAAAAACCTATTGTCATCAATCATTTCGAAGACAGTAAAAGTTATAACCTGTTTATCGATATGCCCTATAAAATGGCCCTGGCACCCATGTTGAATGCGGATAACGACGTCATCGGTATGATGGGCATTTTTAACAATGTCAACCGTATCGATTTTACCAACAGTGATCGCAACCTGCTGGAGGTTTTAACCAACAAGGCCACCAACATCGTCCTTCTTAACTTTGACCCCTTAACCGGCCTTGAAAACAACCACAGTTTTGAAATGATCCTGTTGGACACCCTGAAACAAACCTGGGTGACCGAGCGCAATCACGCAGTAGCCCACCTCGATATAGACCGAATGTCGGTCATCAATGATCTGGGTGGGTTGGAGATCGGTGACAAGCTGCTGAAGAAAGTAGCCTCCATATTAACCGAGCAGGTACGCAGCTATGACACCGTTGCGCGTCTCAGTGGTGACCGGTTCGCGGTGTTACTGAAAAACTGCGATTTGCAGGAAGCCCTGCTTATCATGAAAAAAGTGGATACCGCGGTGAGTGAAATCGAACTCAACCTGGGCCAGGAAGTGCACGATGTCAGCATCAGCATCGGCATTGCACCGATCACCGCTGACATAAAAAACGTGTCGAATATAAACAGTAATGCGGAAAGCGCGCTCAAAGCCGCCAAGGAACGGGGGCGCAACAAAACCCAGGTGTTCAAACTGGACGACAGTGACCTGCTGCGGCGCAAGGAAATGGTCAAGTGGGTCAGCCGGGTACAGACTGCATTGCGCGAAAATCGTTTTGAAATCCACGCCCAGCTTATACTGCCACTCAACGGCAAAACGCGTGTACCGCACTATGAAATACTGCTGCGTTTGCGTGATAAAGAAGGTCAGATCGTATCCCCCGGATTATTCCTGCCGGCGGCAGAAAATTTCTACCTGATGCCGAAGATAGATCGCTGGGTTATCGAAAACACCTTTAAAATATTATCCCGCCAACCCGGCAGTAAAAGCCAGCCCGCTTGCGAAATTTCCATCAACCTGTCCGGACAGACACTGTCCGATCTCGATCTGGCTCAGTATATCGAAGACATGCTGCAGCAATATCCTGTCGATCCGAAAACGTTGTGTTTCGAGGTTACAGAATCTGCCACCATTGCCAATATGAGCGATGCCAAAAAATTTATCGCCGCCATCAAAGAACTCGGCTGCAAGTTCTCACTGGATGATTTTGGCACCGGTCAGAGCTCGTTTTCCTACCTCAAAAATCTGACCGTAGACTACCTTAAAATTGACGGTTCATTCGTGCGCAACATGATCGATGATCCGGTATCCAATAGCATGGTATCGGCCTTCAACCAGATAGCCCATGCCATGCATCTGAAAACCATTGCCGAATTTGTCGAAAATAAAGCCATTGTTGACGCGCTCGAAACCATTGGCATCGACTATGCCCAGGGTTATCACTATGACAAACCCGAGCCTCTGGCCGATAAACTGGCGCAAATAAACCCGGCAATTAAAAATGCCGGTAACGAATAAACAGGCGCACCGTGTCTGACAGCAACGTCATCAATTTGGAAGACCAGCCCAAACCCAGGAGCGTGGGTAAAAACCGCATGGGTTCACTCACCCATTTGCTACCGCGCGGCAGCCTGCTTGGCGAAGAACAGCAACAACCGCTCATTGAAGCCCTCGATGAATGCCTCAAACTGTGGGAAACCCAGGTCATTATTGATCTGGCCGGTATCACCCTGCTCAACAGCAAAAACATTGAAACCCTGCTTTATTATCAGCAAAAGCTGACACGGGCAGGCGGCTGGTTAAAACTCACCCATATCAAACCGCTGGTGCGTGATATTCTGACCATTACCGCGGCTGACCAGCAGATTTTCATGCTCGACGAGGAGTCCCCGGCAGATACCCGCCCACGGGCACCCTCCGCAAACGCCCATCAACATCCGGTGCGGATCGGCGACCTGCTGCTGGAAAAGGGTTTGTTGACCGAAGAAAAAATCGAACAGGCCATTCAACTGCAGAAAACATCTGGCAACCGCCTGGGTGAAATCGTCGTTAAAAAAGGCTGGGTCAGTGAGCACGACTTTTTATCCACCCTGGGGCAGCAAATGTCGATACCCTATATCACGTTGCGCAACGGTTTGTATGACCCGGATGTAATCAACCTGCTCGACAGTGAAATTACCAGCCGCCTGAAAATGGTGCCACTGTTCATGGTGAATAACACCCTGTCCCTGGCCACTGCCGATGCCCAGGCCATTGCCGGTTTCAGCGAAATAGAAGAACGCCTCAAGTGTCGCGTTCGCCCGGTACTGGCGCGCAAGGAAGACATACTCAAAACCCTGAATGAAGCCAATAAAAGCAATATTTACGGGGCCGAGGTTATTGACGATCTGGGTGAAGATTTTGAAGTGGTCGACAACGTACAGCCCGATGACTACACCGGCATCGACGACATGGCCGCCGAAAGCCCGGTCATCAACATGGTCAATTCCATAATCCAGCGCGCGGTGCACGACAAGGCCAGTGATATCCATATCGAACCCTCGCAGAAAAAGTGCCGCATTCGTTTTCGTATCGATGGCCTGCTGTACGAAGTCATGGCGCCGCGTATCGAACTGCACCCGGCACTGGTATCCCGTTTGAAGGTGATGGCCAACCTCGATATTGCCGAACGTCGAATGCCGCAGGACGGTCGCATCCAGGTACATACCCAGGGACGCTCTGTCGATTTGCGCTTCAGCTCCCTGCCCGGCATGTACGGTGAAAAAATCGTACTGAGGGTGTTGGACAAACAGGCCTCGATCATGGATATCAACAGCCTCGGTATGCAACAACACAATATCGATGCCTTCCTGCGCCTGTTAAAACGCAGTTATGGCCTGATCCTGGTCACCGGCCCCACCGGCAGCGGTAAAACCACCAGCCTGTATTCGGCCATCAACTACATCAACAGTATCGAAAAAAACATCGTCACCATCGAAGACCCGGTCGAATACCAGCTGGACATTGTCAACCAGAACCCGGTCAAGGAAAACATCGGCCTGACCTTCGCCAAGATGTTGAAACATGTACTGCGCCAGGACCCGGACGTGGTTATGGTGGGTGAAATCCGTGAACGCGAAACCGCAGAAATTGCAGTACAGGCCGCCCTCACCGGCCACCTGGTGTTATCCACCCTGCACACCAACGATGCAATCGGCGCGGTCACCCGTATGCTGGACATGGGCATAGAACCCTACTTGCTGTCATCCGCGCTGATCGGCGTGGTCGGCCAACGACTGGTGCGTTCCATTTGCCCCAAGTGCAAGACCGAATACCTGGCTTCGCCAGAACTTGTCGAACGTTTTAACTGGCAGGACAAGGGCAAGGTCAAACTGTCCAAGGGTCGAGGATGTAACGAATGTTACGACTCGGGGTACAAGGGCCGCCTGGGCATTCATGAAATCATTGAAACCGATGGCGCACTGCAAAAACTGATTATCTCCAACCCCTCGCGTGACCAGCTCACCGACTACATGCAGCAGCACCAGATCAAGTTACTGTTTGATGATGGCCTCGATCGAGCCCTGCAGGGCGTAACCACCATCGAAGAAATATCGCGCGTGGTCAGCAGTTGAATGAAAATAATGAGAATGGTTCAGTATTTACAACCGATGTCATTGCGAACGAAGCGATGCGTTCTTTTGAAAGGTTTGTCATCGCGAACGAATGTGACGCGATCCAGCTGAGGTCGAGACTGCCGCGTCGCTGCCGCTCCTCGCAATGACAGTAGCCAAGAGATTTAAATATCCCAAATAAAGAAATTAAATGAATCGTGAATTAAGTTAAACAAGAAAGACATGTCCATTAAACACACCTTAATCATCTCGCGTCATTGCGGCGCAGGCCGCAATCCATCATACAGAATGGTTACCACTTCAATGGATAGCGCCTTTTGCCGGCATAACGGAAATCGATAATGGCCATCCAGACCCGAAAAAAAACCGACAAAGCAAAATCGGAGAAGACATCACTGGGCCAACTGCTGCAGGGCTTGAATAACCGATCTACCATCAACGCCAAGGACCGCAAGTTCTTCACCGAACAAATGGCACTGTTGCTGGAAACCGGCAGCAACCTGCAAGCCAGTCTTAAAGCCCTTAAATCCCAGCTTGATAAACCGGACATGATCGAGCTGGTACAACAACTGCTGGATGATGTCGAACAGGGCCGCCAGTTTTCAGCAGCTTTGTCCAAGCACCCGGAGGTATTCTCGCAAACCTACGTCAACCTGATCGCCGCCAGTGAAGACGGCGG
>JANTFY010000069.1 GCA_024763185.1 Gammaproteobacteria bacterium
CTAGGATTCATAGTATGAAATTGAATCAACAACAAGGCTTTACACTGATCGAATTGATGTTTGCTGCCGTTATAGCAGGCATTGTTCTGGCTATTGCAATCCCCAGCATGAACCAGTTCGTTCAAAATGAGCGACTGACCTCCTACACCAATACTTTAATCACTGACCTGATGCTTGCCAGGGCCGAGGCTGTTAAACAAAACAGGCCAACTATCGTTTGTGTCAGCAGTAATCAAACCAGCTGCACTGCCGGCGAACTGAAAGATGGCTGGATTGTTGGCGTCGATACTGATAATGATGGAACCCTGACTAATGCTGACCAATTGTTAAAGGTTCAACAAGCTATTGAAGGCGATATTAATTCCACTAGCACCATCGGAACCGTCGTGCAATTTGATAGCCGCGGATTCACTCCCAACACCATCGGCACCATTACTATCAGTGATAGCCGTGGGGTCGCCCATCAAAAAGTTTTAAATATCAACCGAACCGGCAGAGTCAGTCGTTGAGCGAATCAGACATGTTATTAAAAACAAATCACAAAATTAAAAAGCAAGCCGGTCTGGGCATGATAGAGGCCTTGATAGCACTACTGGTCATTTCCATTGGCCTGCTGGGAATTGCCGCTTTACAAATTACCAGCATGCAAAATACCAGCAGCGCTCACTGGCATAGCCAGGCGGTATGGTATAGCTATGAAATCACTGACCGAATCAGAGCCAATACCATCGACCCGACCAACCCGGTCAATTTCAATTTATATAGTGGCATCGATACCGACACGGATTACGATATGGATTGCCAGACCAATGCCTGCACTGCTGCCCAGATGGTAACTGCCGATGCCCAGGATTGGGACGACTTGGTTTCGCTGCTTCCCTCGGGCAGGGGCATTATCTCTTCCCCAGGCGCCAATACCCTACAGGTTTCTGTCATGTGGAGAGATAACTCTGCAGAAAGCAACTGCACCAATGGCGAACCTGTTGGTTCAGACTTTTCATGCTACACGGTGACCATAACGCCATGAAGAACACACATTTTAAACAATCCGGTTTATCTCTGGTCGAAATACTGGTAGCCCTGGTTATCAGCCTTTTCCTGCTGGGCGGAATTGTTCAGGTTTACCTGGGCAACAAGGCCACCTATCGTTTTTCTGACGCATCATCCAGGGTTCAGGAGAACGGTCGTTTTGCGCTGGATCAGATCACAACCGATGTACGCATGGCTGGATTTTTTGGTTGCGTGGACATGACCTCCAACTCAGACCTCATTCAAAACCATATCGACACCAGCTCGGCTAATTATGACCCGAACATTCACGACTATTTGAATCAGCCTCCTGTACTAATTACTGCGAATGCTGGCCTTAATAGCTCCGATGATTTAAGAGTCATGGGCAGCGGACCCGGACAGGCCAATCTGGTTGATTCTCTCTCTCTGCCAGGATCAGGTGCATTACAGGTCGAGGATTCGATAACAATCGAGCCCCATGACATTATTTTAATTACCAACTGCTGGACCTCCGATATTTTTGAAGCCACCAATGCAACGGAATCAGGCGGTGAAATCACCATTACTCACACCACTGCAGCCAGCCCAAGCACACCTGGTAACGGAAATTATAATGGATGTCCTGGCGTCAGCCATTGCCTGAATGGCGGTATGCCAACCAGCCTCGATGCCGAATACACAACCGATAACACATCAATTTATTCCTTACAGGCCGTAAATTATTCTATTCAGGCTTCTGCCAGTGGTAGTGGCGAGCCTGCATTATGGCGATCAGTAAATGGCGATAATCAGGAATTAATCGAAGGCATTGAGCAAATGATCGCTATATATGCTATCGACACCGATGGTGATGGCGCACCTAATCAGTATCAGGACAGTACTGCCGCAGTTAACTTTGCCCAGGTCACCGCTATCCGCGTATTCCTAGTGGTACGTTCCGACAATGATTTCGTATTGGAAAACAACCAGACCTACCGCCTGAATGGCACCAATATAACTGCAGCTGATAGACGTCTACGCCAGGTCTTTTCAGTCACCATTGATTTACGGAATAGGTAATAACATGTTGAATTTCAATATCAAACAACAATCTGGAGCAGCCCTGGTTGTCAGCCTGATCATATTGCTGGCCATGACCCTGGTTGGAATCACGTCAATGAAAAGCTCTTCCACAGAAATAACCATGGCCGGTAACCTGCGCGAGTCAGGCCTAAGCTTTCAGGCTGCAGAAGCAGGGCTCAGTGCCGCTGAACAAATTTTAGAGAGTGGTAACGATCCTGCAAATTTACTGGGGCAGGACACTGCTGATCCCAACTATCTACTTAACACCACCTGGAATTCCGCTGCAGCCACTACGACCACGGTTTCTCTCGCCAACATATCAACTAATCCACGTTATATCGTCAAGTATCTTGGCCGATGGGACCCAGATTCGAATGTCAGCAAGCTGGACCCAGGTTTTTCCGGCTATGGTTTTTCTTCATCAGCCCAAAGAATCGACTATTTCCGCTCAACAGCCCGTGGATTCGGCCAGACCGGCAACACCTTTAGAACCGTTCAGTCTTTTTACGGACGACGAAGCAATTAAATGAAGCATGGTAAATACTATGAATGCTAAAACTAAAAAACTCGGACTTTCAACTTCAGTCAGTTTATTAATCACCCTCAGTGCTAGCAATGCCTTTGGCGCTCTGGGACCTTTATCAGACACCCCGCTGTTTGTCACAACAGCTGTTGAGCCCAATGTATTCCTGACCCTGGATGACTCGGGCAGCATGGACTGGGAGGCACTGGTACCGAATTCAGGCGATTTTCCCTGGTATAACGGCGTCACTTCAGAAAATGGAGACTGGCAGGCTTATCTGCACCCTGGCTGGGAAGATTACCAGTATTACAGCTACGATTCCTACAACGACAGAGACCGCAATATAATTCCGCCCGCAGGCTATTCCAATACCTCAAGCGATGCTTATATCCAGAGCTTCTGGGTGATGCAGAATCATAACTACAATAAAATATATTATAACCCGGCCACCACCTATTCGCCGTGGCCTGGCATAGACGAAGATACCGGGCTTCCTTTTACTGATGCCGATATCACCAATATACTCAGGGACCCTACCAGAAAGACTTACAGCACAAGTGATTTAACACAAAATTTTGATTATTACGATAATATTGACACCGGTTCTTTAATACCCAATATTGCTTACCTGCCCAGTTATTACACCTGGACAGACGACAACGGCAATGGAACGGTCGAGGTTGATGAGCCCCATACCTTGATAGAAATTCGACCGACAACAACCACCTATCCTTCCGGACGCAGTTACGCGGAAGAAATTCAAAACTTTGCCAACTGGTTCCAGTACTACCGTAAAAGAGAATTTGCCACCAAGGCAACCATTGGCGGTGTAATTTACAAAGAGACGGGAACACGCATGGGACTCAGACTGATCAATGGAGGGCACCGGGAAAACCTTGCATCCATGTCTGACAGCTCGAATAAACAGAACCTGTTAGATAGATTCTATGGCATTAACTCCAATTCTGGCACCCCTCTACGAAGAGCCCTCAAGTACACCGGACAAATGTACCAATCGTCTTCCTATAATGGCGACTATGCTATCCTGCCGGCGGCCGATGGCGGTGAATGTCAGCAAAACTTCACCATCTTGATGACCGATGGTTTCTGGAATGGTTATAGCCCGGACGTGGGCAACGCCGACCGAAGCACCGACAGTACCGGATTTGATGGCGACCAGACCGAATCCAACGATGGCGGGAATTATGAAGATAACAGTGACAACACCTTGGCTGATGTGGCGATGTATTTTTACGAAAGAGACTTAAGAGGAGATCTTGCCAACCGAGTACCCACCACACCCGGGGTCGACCTGGCCGAACACCAGCACATGGTAACCTATACCGTTTCGTTTGGTTTGTCCGGAACGCTGGACCCCGAAACCTATGACCCCCTTGCAACCGGGTTTAGCTGGCCTATCCCCAACAATGATACCCGCAAGGTTGATGATCTGTTACATGCCGCCTATAACGGTCGCGGTTTATACCTGAGCGCAAACAACCCGGTGGAACTTGAATCTGCCCTGAAAGCCGCGCTGGAGGATATTGATGAACGTAAAGCCACTTCTTCCGCAGTATCCGTAACCTCGGCCCGATTGACCACAGAATCAGTCGTTTATGTTTCCGAATTTAACACCAATGGCTGGCAGGGTACCATCTACGCCTACCCCATTGTTGAAGATGCAGACGGTTTACTTTCTCTGGACCTGACCAACCCCACGGAAGCAGCCCATGCGCTGGCAGCGCAGGTTGACGGTTCGGGCTACAACAGCAGAACCGTGCTTACCATGGATGATGGCGCCAGCGGAGGCAGCGAGGGCGTGCCTTTTCGCTGGGATAACCTGACTGACGCCATGAAAGCCGATTTACGTGTCAATCCCCAGGGCAATAATGATTCCGACACAATTGCCCAGGCACGCCTTGACTATCTGCGCGGAGACAACTCAAATGAAGGCCAGGGCTACCAGTTCCGCGAAAGGAGCAAAATCACTGTTGGCGGTTCTGAACTGACCAATGTGCTCGGCGATATTGTTCACTCAGGCCCCGTTTATGTTGCCAAGCCCAATCTTAACTGGCCGGATGAAGCACCATTTCCTACCGGCTCCAATGCCTATTCAGAATATAAAGAAGGCCAGGAAAACCGCGATGGTTTCATATACGTCGGTGCCAATGATGGCATGGTACATGGCTTCAGGGAGTCTGACATGCAGGAAGTTCTGGCCTACATCCCCAGCAACCTGTTTTCGACCGACACAGACCAGGGCCTGCATTACCTGACCAACCCGGATTATCTGCATCGTTATTATAACGATCTGACTCCTACAGTTTCAGATATCTATATCGACTCTGGCACCGGCCCAGCCTGGCACACGGTTGTTGTTGCAGGGCAACGTGGCGGTGGGCGAGGTTATTCAGCACTGAATGTGACCAATCCATCCTCATTCTCCGAGGCCAATGCTGAAAACATTGTTATGTGGGAATTCAATAGCGACGATGATGCTGACCTGGGTTACACCTTCAGCCGGGTTCAGATCGGCATGACCAATGACAACGAATGGGTGGCCATTTTTGGCAATGGTTATAACAGTGATGGTGACGGACAGGCCAAGTTATTCATCGTAAAAATTGAAGAGGGCATTGATGGTACCTGGGTCGCCTCGGACTATACAAAAATCTCTACCGGCACCGGCAGCGTGGCAAACCCGAATGGACTGGCCACACCCGCTCTGGCAGACCTGGATGGTAACGGCACCATCGACCGTGCCTATGCCGGCGACCTGAACGGCGACCTGTGGGCGTTTGACCTGTCTGCATCCGCAACCACTGGCTGGACACTGGCTTATGGCAGCAATCCCCTGTTCAATACCATCGACAATCGCCCGATAACCACACAACCCGCGTTATCTTTCCACCCCAGCGTCTCTACCACCAATTCGAATGAGCCCAATGTCATGGTTGCAGTTGGTAGTGGTCAATACATGGTGGATGGCGACAAAAATTCCACGCACGATAACTACTTTTATGGTATCTGGGATCATGGCAGTTCGAACCTGACATCAAGTAACCTTGTTGAACAAACCTTCAGAAGTGGTTTTACGGATCGCGTATTAACCCAGAACCCTGTTAGTTATTCGACTAACGATCATGGTTGGTTTATCTCGCTGGTGGATAGTGGAGAACGCGCAGTAACCAACCCGATAATTCGCAGCGGTTACGTATACTTCAACACCAATGTACCCTCAGCGGATGCCTGCTCATCAGGTGGATACGGCTATCGATTTGTGGTCGATCTTGAAACCGGTGGCACACCCGAAGAACCGGTGGTTGATACAGATCAAACCCCCGGAACCGTTGATGACGGGGATACCATTGATGGCACCAATGTCCGATCAGCCGAACGTTTTGAACGTCTATTAACCGATGACACCATTACCCAAAGGCATCTTCTTAACCAAAGAGAATTGAGGGCCGTAAGAGATGCCCCGACCCGTTCAACCGGACGTATATCCTGGCAGGAGTTATTACAATGATATCCTTACACGCAAAAAATATGTTTAAAATACTGGCACTGTCCTTAATACTTTCGCCGCTATCAAGTTGGGCAAGCAGCAACCTGATAGCCAATGGCAAAATTGAGGAAATCAGCTCTAACCACATCATTATTACTGACACAAGGTTTAAAATATTACCGACGGTCAAGGTGTTTTTGGATGGCAAGAAACCCTTGCGGTTACAGGATTTGAAAAAAGGTGATTTTGTAAGATTGCATTTACTTAACATCAACAATACAGATCAGGTTGATAAAATTAATATGTTAACCAACCCCTAGTCATCTCGATCAATGACCGAAACCGAGCATACTTTTATGAATAAATATCACGCCCAGGGTTTTACGCTGTTAGAGCTAATGCTTGTTGTGGCCATAGTCTCAATTCTGGCGACCTTAGCTACCGGCTTTTATGGTGATTACGTAACTAAAGCCAAATGCACGGATGGACGCGCCGGGCTAACTCAAATGGCCTCCACTCTGGAAAAATGCAAAGCAGTCTACGGCACCTACGATAATGCAAACTGTTCTGCAGCTAATGGTACTTCGCCTGACGGAGACTTCAATATCACAATAGCCAGAACCGCAACAACTTTTGATCTCACGGCTACCGGTACGGGAGGTGCAGCGGCTAGCAACAATACTTTTTGTCCGACTATCACTCTTGATGAACTGGGCGTACAGGGAGGCACCGGCTCATCTCCCTGGTAGAAACTCCCTCTCTCACACTTTACAAAGGGCTCTGATATAATCAGGGCCCTTTTTTTATGCCCTTAAGCTCATGCAACGAAAAGCCGTATCACTGATTTCCGGAGGCCTGGATTCATTACTTGCCACCAAGGCCATCATGGAACAGGGCATTCACGTCGAGGGCATCAACTTTTTTACCGGTTTTTGTGTCGAGGGACATACCCACGCCATTCGTAAAAAAGACAAAGCCAAGCCCAAACGCAACAACGCCCTGTGGGTTGCCGAAAAACTGGGCATTAAACTGCATATTATTGATATCGTTGATGAATACAAGGATGTCGTCATCAACCCCAAACACGGTTACGGCGCTAACCTGAACCCCTGCCTGGATTGCAAAATCTTCATGGTACACAAGGCTTTTGAATGGATTAAAAAAAATAATTTTGATTTCATCATTACCGGCGAGGTGATGGGCCAGCGTCCCATGTCGCAACGCAAACAAACCATGCCTATTATCTCTCACGAGTCTGGCGCTGAAGACCTTTTACTGCGACCCTTGTGCGCAAAAAACCTGCCTGAAACCAAAGCAGAACGGGAGGGCTGGGTAAACCGCGACCAATTATTCGATTTTTCTGGCCGCTCGCGTAAGCCGCAAATACAACTGGCTAAAAAATACGGCTTTGAAGACTACGCCCAACCCGCTGGGGGCTGTTGCTTTCTGACCGATGAAAATTACTCGGTCAAGCTGCAGGACTTGTGGGACAACCGTGGAGAAAAAAAATACGACCTCGATGACATCATGCTGCTCAAAGTCGGGCGCCATATTCGTCCGCGGCCGGATTATAAAATCATCATGGCCCGTGAAGAGGGCGAAACGCGATTTCTGAGCGGTTACAAGAAACAGTTTCAGTCCATCAAAACCACCAGCCATGCCGGTCCCCTGGCCCTGATTGATGGACCGCCCCTGGATCAGGACCAGATTGAACTGGCCAGTGCCATCATTGCACGATTCAGTAAGGGAAAAAATGCAGACCGGGTGGAACTGGATTACAGCCTGCCTGGAAGCGAACCACAAACGGTATCGGTGAAACCACTGCAGCCTTCTGAAATCCCCCAAAACTGGTATCTTCTGTAATCATGGTCACCCAAGTTGACGCACGGCGCCTGCTATGCCCGATGCCCGTCATCCGCTTACAGGATACGATCCAAGAACTGCCGCTTGACAGCATTGTTGAAATCACCTGCACCGACCCCGGAGTAAAAAATGATATTCCGGCCTGGTGCAAAATAAACGGTCAACGCGTTGAGCAGATATTGGAACAGGACGATGAAATCATCATAAGCGTAAGGAAACTGAATAATGATTGACCAGCGCCAGAGAACCATAAAAAAAGTGACCTTTGTCGGCATAGTCGTCAATATTCTGCTTGCCGCTGCGCAAATCGTGTCCGGTTGGCTGGCGCACTCCCAGGCCCTGGTGGCTGATGGCCTGCATACGCTGGCCGACCTGATGAGTGATTTCGTGGTCCTTGTGACGGCACACCATGCCGCCAAAGAAGCGGATGAAGATCATCCTTACGGTCATGCGCGCCTGGAAACCCTGTCCTCAATCTTCCTCGGGGTCGCGCTTATAGCGGTTGCCGTCGGCATGGGTTACCGGGGCATTGAAAGCATGGCCTCTGCACAAGCTTACGAAACCCATTCCTACGCCTTAATTTTTGCAGCCCTTGCCATCGTCAGCAAAGAATTCCTTTATCAATACACGATTAGAAATGCGCGAAAAATAAAATCCACCCTGCTGGAAAGCAATGCATTACATCATCGCTCTGACGTGTTTTCCTCGATCGTGGTGGTAATCGGTGTGGGCGCTCAGGTTGCGGGCATCGCCAATATGGACGCACTGGCTGCCATAATCGTTTCCATCATGATTTCCTTGATGGGTATACATCTCGTTAAGAAAGCCTTTTCAGAACTGATCGATACCAGCCTCGATCAGCAACTGGTTGAACAAATCCGTCAACATATCGAAAACACGGATGGCGTTATTGCCGTACACCGTTTACGATCGCGCTCTATGGGTGGCATGGGTTATATTGATACAGAAATTCGCGTCAATCCTCATCTAAGCGTCTCCGAGGCGCACTTTATTTCTCTATATATTGAAAATACCATCAAGTCCAAATTCTCGGAAATCATTGACGTAACCGTGCATATCGATCCGGTCGCCGAATCCGACCACGATGACATACTTAAACTACCCACTCGTTCCGAACTCCTGTTTTCACTGTACTCAGCCTGGGAGGGTGTACAAGGCTCTGAACAGGTTCGCAATATCCATCTACATTATTTGACTGACGCGATTGAGATTGATGTCATACTGCCACTGCAAAACGCCAGTAATCCGGATTCGGACCTCGCTCAGCAACTCCACAGTAAAGCGGCCAACATCCCCTTTGTCGGTCAGATCAATATTTATTATGCGCCCTGAACCATAGATATACTGACTTACAACACGCTACAATCTTAAAACAGTTTTTTTCAGACGATCACGTTTTAAACTGGCCTGGCCATCCATTCCCGGCCAAGCCATTGCCATCACCATGCAAACTTCTGGTTATTCCTTTAAACCCGATGAGTTCTGGGTGCTACACTTAGAAAAAAGCGAGAAAGAAAAACGATGCCCAAATTCCAGGAGCCCCGCGAAAAATACGGTCAGGTTTATCTTGAGGACACCGACAAAGCTTTACCCGAGGTACTCAACCCAAACACCCGCTACATGTTTCTAAGCACCATCGCCAAGGGCGGCAAGTGCCTGATCAAGTCATGCAAGGACATGCACCTAAACCGCGTGATCGCCTACAAAACCTTGCG
>JANTFY010000070.1 GCA_024763185.1 Gammaproteobacteria bacterium
CTGGATTATGAATCGGTACAGGGTCTTTCCAATGAGGTTCGCCAGAAGCTGCAGGATGTTCGACCCGCGACTATTGGTCAGGCCGGACGGATTTCAGGTGTCACGCCGGCCGCCATATCGTTGCTACTGGTTCATTTAAAACGTCTGAAGACACCAGTCCAAAAAAGCGCCTGATGGTCGCAGAAAAACTTCGTTCGGGCCTCGCTGAGATGCAAATCTCGGCGACCGGAGAGCAAACCAATCAGTTGCATACTTACCTTGAACTGCTGGTCAAATGGAATCAGGCCTATAACCTGACGGCCATCTCCGATCCAACAAAAATGGTGTCTTATCATGTGCTGGATAGCCTGAGTTTGTTTGATCTCATTGAAAATCACGCCAGTTGCCTGGATGTTGGTACCGGCGCGGGTTTGCCGGGCATCCCCTTGGCCATAATGCGTCCCGAAACTCACTGGGTGTTGCTTGACAGCAATGGAAAAAAAACCCGTTTCGTGCAGCAGGTGATTGCATCCTGTCGCTTAAGCAATGTTAAAGTTGTGCAGTCGAGAGTTCAGGATTATCATGCGGATTCTTTATTCGATATCATTGTCAGTCGGGCCTACGCTTCGGTAGAAGATTTTATCGCTTCGGTGAATCATCTCTGGCACAAGGATAAAATATTGATAACCATGAAAACCGAAATGAGTTCGCCTGAACGAGAGGCGCTTGCTTCGTTGCCTTACAAGGTAGAGGTCACCCCGATAACAGTGCCGGGCATTGATGAAAAACGCAGCCTGGTTTTGATACAGCGACAAAATACATGAGTAAAACCATAACCATAGCCAATCAGAAAGGTGGTGTTGGCAAGACCACGACTTGCGTCAACCTGGCCGCCTCACTGGCAGCTACTCGACGTAAGGTGTTGTTGATCGACATGGATCCGCAGGGAAATGCGACCATGGGTAGCGGCGTGGATAAAAATGAGCTGGATACCAGTGTTTGTGACGTGTTGCTCGGTGATCGTACGGTTGAACAGGCATTGCTGAAATCAGATGCCGGATTCGACTTGTTGCCGGCCAATGGCGACTTGACGGCCGCTGAAGTGCAGCTGATGAATAAAATCGGTCGTGAACGCCAGTTATTTCTCGCGCTGGAAAAAGTAAAGGATGAGTATGATTATATCCTGATCGACTGCCCGCCTTCGCTGAACATGCTGACCGTGAATGCGTTGGTCGCGGCCAGTGGCGTGGTGATTCCGATGCAATGTGAATATTACGCCCTGGAAGGCTTAACGGCCTTGCTGGATACCATTGAGCAGATTCGTATCAGTGTCAATCCGCGCATCAAGGTTGAAGGCCTGTTGCGCACGATGTACGACCCGCGCAATAACCTGTCCAATGATGTGTCCAGTGAGTTGGTCGAACATTTTGGCGACCGCGTTTACCGCACCGTTATTCCACGTAATATTCGACTGGCTGAAGCGCCCAGTTTTGGCCAGCCAATTTTGCAATATGATAAAAACTCCAGGGGCTCGATGGCTTACCTGGCCCTGGCCGGCGAGGTGTTAAGACGCGATGCCAAGCAGGATCATTACGTAAACTAGGCCCTGATATGACAGCAAAGAAAAAAAGACTGGGCCGTGGTCTCGGTTCGTTAATTGGCAATGTGCAGGAAGTGACCGAGGCAAGTCCTGAAGAAATTGCCGGCGGGTTAACCGAACTGCCGGTCGACAAGATCCAGCGTGGAGAATACCAGCCACGTAAGGTTTTCGATGAAGAGGCCTTGCAGGAACTGGCCAATTCCATATCCGCCCAGGGAGTGGTGCAGCCGATAGTGGTAAGAAAAGAAGGCTCACATTATGAGTTGATTGCCGGTGAGCGTCGATGGCGCGCCTCACAACTGGCCGGTTTGCAAACCATTCCGGCGGTGATCAAGCAAATTGATACCAAATCCGCAGCCGCAATCGCTTTAATCGAAAATATCCAGCGAGAGGATTTGAATCCCCTGGAAGAGGCCAATGCGTTACAACGTCTGATTGATGATTTTGATTTGACCCACATGCAGGTTGCCGAGGCCGTGGGTCGTTCGCGTGTGGCGGTCAGTAACCTGTTGCGCTTGCTGGAACTGGCAAACCCCGTCAAGGAGTTGGTAAACAAGGCCTTGTTGAGCATGGGGCATGCGCGCGCGTTACTGGCGCTGGTTGAGCATGATCAACCGGAAATTGCACGGGTGGTGGTTAACCGGGGGCTTTCGGTACGCGAAACGGAAGCCCTGATCAAAAAGACCCTGGCGCCACATCCGTCAAAACAGGCCAAAACGCAAGTGGATCCTGATATCCAGCGGCTTGAGCAGCAAATCAGTGAAAACCTGTGTGCTGATGTGAAAATCAAACCGGGCAAGAAGGGTGCAGGGCAGCTGGTCATTCATTACCATAACAATGATGAGCTGGACGGGATATTGCAGCACCTGAATGCGCCGGGATGAGTTACATGAAGTTCCGCTTAATTAATCCAGATTAAGAAATTCAAAATCTTTTAATTGATGGTTATATTTATTGATTGGCGGATTGATTCTTTATTAATAACTCCTTATACTCTGCCCCGCATTGATTGGGGTGCAGCTGTAAAATCATGCCAGCAGTGACGCTGACTATGAAGTCCTACATCCTGCTCTTACTGGTTGTTCAGTTGATAACGATGCTGGTGTTTATGGCGTCGGTTTTTGTTTTTCATCTGGGTGATATAGTATCAGCCTTAAGCGGATGTCTGGCGAGTATTATCCCCAGTCTCTATTTCAGTTATAAAATGTCGCGGCAAGCTAACAATAAAAATGCTTCGGCCTGGCTGGGATATGCATACCGGGCTGACATTGGTAAATGGGTAATGGCAGGTATTATTTTCGCGCTATTATTTACCTCGGGTTATCAATGGGATCCCCTAATACTATTTGTTGGATATTTGCTGGTGCAAATTTCCGGCATTTTCGTACCAATTTTTGAAAAAGGTAATTAGTCAGCAATGGCAGGTAGTTACGAAACATCCGGCGAGTATATCAAGCATCACTTAACCAACCTGGTTTATGGGCAGAAAGCTGATGGAAGCTGGGGTATCGCACACAGTGCTGAAGAAATTGCTGATATGGGTTTCTGGTCCATAAACCTGGACTCCATGGCTTTTTCAATTGGTCTCGGTGTTCTGTTTCTATGGTTCTTCCGTAAAATTGCAGTAAAAGCCTCGGTCGAAACGCCCGCAGGTTGGCAGAACTTCGTCGAAATGCTGGTTGAATTTATCGATGAGTCGGTGCGCGGTTCTTTTTCCGGCAAGAATGATCTGATTGCACCGTTATCGCTGACCATCTTTGTGTGGATTTTCCTGATGAACCTGATGGATCTGGTTGCGGTAGACCACATTCCATGGCTGGCCAGCATGATCGGTATACCTTACCTCAAAATTGTGCCTTCTACTGACCCCAATGTGACCTTTGGTTTGTCATTGGCCGTGTTTGCCCTGGTGCTTTATTACAGTTTCAAGATGAAAGGTGCGGGCGGCTTTTTCGCTGAGCTTGCATTTCATCCTTTCCCCAAATTCCTGATGCCGGTCAATCTGTTATTGGAAGGCGTCACGCTTATTGCAAAACCTATCTCTCTCGCATTACGTCTGTTTGGTAACATGTATGCGGGCGAAATGATATTCATACTGATAGCTCTGATGTACAGTGGTGGCTGGATATTGGGGATATTTGGTGGATTTTTACAATTGGGCTGGGCAATCTTCCATATCCTGATCATTACTTTGCAGGCGTTTATCTTTATGACGCTGACCATTGTTTATCTGGATATGGCATCCCAGGAATCACACTAGTTTATTTTTAATTTGTTTTTGATCTATTAGGAGACATTCATGGAATCTGCTCTGCTTTATATTGCTGGCGCTATTATGATGGGCCTGGGTGCATTGGGTGCCGCAGTTGGTATCGGTGTTTTAGGTGGTCGCTTTCTGGAAGGCGCTGCACGTCAGCCTGAACTTATTCCAATGTTGCGTACACAATTCTTTATCGTGATGGGCCTGGTTGACGCGGTTCCCATGATTGCTGTTGGTCTGGCCATGTACGTCATGTTCGCTGTTGTCGGTGCTTAAAACCTTAGGCCTGAATACGAAATACGTTTAAACACGATTTGAGGACAGCAATATGAATTTCAATGCAACATTAATTGGACAGACGATTACTTTTATCGTGTTTGTCTGGTTCTGCATGAAATATATCTGGCCACCGTTAATGGCTGCACTGGAAGCGCGCAAAACCCGCATCGCTGATGGCCTTGCGGCGGCTGAAAGAGGGCAGAAAGATCTCGAGCTGGCCAAATCCAGGATTGGCGATAATCTGAAAGAAGCCAAGGCGCAGGCTCAGGATATCATCAACCAGGCGCACAGACGTGCCAATGAAATGGTGGATGAAGCCAAGGAAGCCGCTCGTGAAGAAGCCGAAAAAATCAAGGCAGCGGCCACCTCGGACATTGATCAGCAAATTAATGCGGCGCGTGAACAATTGCGTAAGGAAGTATCCGGCATTGCACTGGCTGGAGCTGAACAGATATTGCAACGCGAGATCAATGCTGAAGCTCATGGCAAGGTGCTTGATGACTTAATGGCGCAGATCTAGGTTTTACTATGTCAGAATTTGAAACGGTCGCCCGCCCCTATTCCAAAGCCCTGTACGAACTGGCCACTGAACAGAACAAATTGCAGTTCTGGTCTGATGTGCTGCAACTGGGTGCCTCCATCGCAAATGATGAGGGTGTGAAGGTCATGGCTGCATCGCCTGCAGTGTTAACTTCGCAACTGGCTGAGCTGTTTATTGGCGTGATGGGTGACACGGCCGGTGGCCCGGAAATGACGCCAGAGGTTAAAAATCTGATTTTACTGTTGGCTGAGAACGAGCGCTTGCTTGCTCTGCCCGATATTTACCAGGGTTATGAAACCTATAAGCAGGCTGCTCAGGGTTCGATAGAAGTCCAGGTGACCTCGGCTAGAAAACTAACTGCCAACCAGGAAAAACAGATGGCTGAAAGTATGAAACAAAAGCTGGGCAAAGAGGTGACTATCGTGTCTGAAATTGACCAGTCATTGATAGCAGGTGCCATTATTCATGCGGGTGACCTGGTGATCGATGGTTCGGCACGCGGGCGCCTGAACAAGATGAAGTCACTGTTGAACAAATAACACAGAATTAAATTTATTACGGGATAACGCTATGCAACTTAATCCGTCAGAAATTAGCGAACTGATAAAAGAGCGCATCAAGAATTTTGAAAGCGCGGCAGAAGCTAGAACAGAGGGTACTGTCGTCAGTCTGACCGATGGTATCGCACGAATCCATGGTTTGGCGGATGTCATGTCCGGCGAAATGATTGAATTTCCCGGTGACACTTATGGCATGGCCCTCAACCTTGAAAGGGATTCTGTCGGTGCTGTAATACTGGGTTCCTATACCCATCTGTCCGAAGGTGATACCGCTAAATGTACTGGTCGAATTCTCGAGGTTCCTGTCGGTGAATCACTACTGGGGCGTGTTGTTAACTCACTGGGACAGGCTATAGACGGCAAAGGATCGATTGAAAGCAAAGACTTTTCCCCGATTGAAAAGGTTGCCCCCGGCGTTATCGAGAGAAAGTCGGTCGACCAGCCGGTACAAAGCGGCCTGAAGGCGATCGATGCGATGGTTCCAGTTGGCCGGGGCCAGCGTGAGTTGATAATTGGTGATCGCCAGACCGGTAAATCTGCGGTGGCTATCGATGCCATCATCAACCAGAAAGGCACTGGCGTTAAATGTATTTACGTGGCGGTTGGACAGAAAGCCTCAACCATATCCAACGTGGTGCGTAAACTGGAAGAGCACGACGCAATGGCGCACACCATCGTGGTGGCAGCCAGTGCTTCGGATTCTGCAGCGATGCAGTACATAGCGCCCTACTCAGGCTGTTCAATGGGTGAATACTTCCGTGACCGTGGTGAAGATGCCCTGATTGTTTATGACGATCTGACCAAGCAGGCCTGGGCCTATCGTCAGGTTTCCCTGTTGCTGCGTCGTCCGCCGGGTCGTGAAGCTTATCCGGGTGATGTGTTCTACCTGCATTCTCGTTTACTTGAACGTTCGGCTCGCGTTAACGAGGAATACGTTGAGAAATTCACCGACGGTAAGGTCAAGGGCAAGACCGGTTCACTCACTGCGCTGCCGATCATCGAAACCCAGGGCGGTGACGTTTCGGCTTTCGTACCGACCAACGTTATTTCCATTACCGATGGACAGATATTCCTCGAATCTGATTTATTTAATGCCGGTATCCGGCCTGCGATTAACGCCGGTCTCTCCGTTTCCCGTGTCGGTGGATCGGCACAGACCAAGATCATCAAGAAGCTCGGTGGTGGTGTTCGTCTGGCACTTGCCCAGTATCGTGAATTGGCCGCTTTCTCACAATTTGCATCGGATCTGGATGAAGCCACCCGTAAGCAGCTGGAACGTGGTCAACGGGTAACAGAACTGATGAAACAAAGCCAGTATGCCCCATTATCGGTGGCCGACATGGCGCTATCCCTGTATGCCGCCAACGAGGGTTACCTGGATGATGTGGAAGTGGCCAAAGTGGTTGCTTTTGAAGCGGCCTTACATGCTCATGTGAAGTCAAACAACGCTGAATTACTGGATAAAATCAATGAATCGGGTGATTTCAATGATGAAATTGAAAAAGGCATGAAGGCTGCGATTGAAGGCTTCAAGGCAAACGGTGTTTATTAAGAGCTGACTGAGACTCTATTATGGCGGGTGCTAAAGAGATACGAACCAAGATCAAGAGTGTTCAAAACACTGCGAAGATCACGAAAGCTATGGAAATGGTGGCGGCCAGTAAAATGCGTCGTGCACAGGACCGCATGCATGCTTCTCGTCCCTATGCCGAGAAAATCAAAAAAGTCGTGGGGCACCTGGGCAGTTCCCATCCCGAATATAAACATCCCTTCCTGATCGAGCGGCCGGTTAAGAAAGTGGGTTTGATTGTGGTTACCTCTGACCGAGGTCTATGCGGTGGCCTGAATATCAACCTGTTTAAGAAGGTCCTCGCGCAGTTGGAGCAATGGCAGGACCAAAAAGTAGGTATTGAGGTTGTTACCATCGGTGGCAAGGGCTTGAGCTTTTTTAAACGACTGGGGGCTCATGTCATTGCTGAAGTCAGTCATTTGGGTGATACACCGGACATTACCGATATTATCGGCCCGGTACAGGTATTACTGAAAAGTTATGAAGACGGTGAAATCGATGCGATTCACCTGGTCAGCAATCATTTTGTAAACACCATGACTCAGCAACCTGAATTTCATCAATTGGTGCCTGTTGAGGCATCTACGGATGAAGAGGTTAGCCACCATTGGGATTACATTTACGAGCCTGGTTCCAAAGAGGTGCTGCATAACCTGCTGGATCGTTATATCGAGTCCCTGGTGTTTAAGGCCGTGGTGGAAAATGTGGCCTGCGAAATGGCTGCTCGTATGATTGCGATGAAGAGTGCCACCGATAATGCCGGTGAGCTCATCAATGAATTACAGCTGATTTATAATAAGGAGCGACAGGCAGCCATTACCCAGGAAATCAGTGAAATCGTGGGCGGTGCTGCGGCCGTTTAACCCTAATTTAGAATATATTTTTGTAAGAGGAATCAAACATGAGTACTGGAAATATCGTGGAAGTAATCGGCGCTGTCGTCGACGTGGAATTTCCTCGTGACTCTGTGCCCAAGGTCTATGACGCGTTACATATTACTGATGCGGATAACCTGACTCTGGAAGTACAGCAACAGCTGGGTGACGGCGTGGTTCGTACCATTGCCATGGGCTCTTCTGAAGGTCTGCGCAGGGGTCTTGAAGTGACCAGTACGGGTGCACCCATACAGGTTCCAGTGGGTCAAAAAACGCTGGGTCGAATCATGGACGTTTTGGGTAATCCGGTTGATGAAGCCGGCCCTATCGGCGCTGAAACCCGTATGCCAATTCATCGTGAGCCGCCAGCTTATGACCAACAGTCTACCCAGACCGAGATTCTTGAAACCGGTATCAAGGTAATCGACCTGATCATGCCCATCGCCAAGGGTGGTAAGGTTGGTCTGTTCGGTGGTGCAGGCGTAGGTAAGACCGTAACACTGATGGAGCTGATTCGAAATATCGCGGTAGAGCACAGCGGCTTCTCCGTGTTCGCCGGTGTCGGTGAACGTACTCGTGAAGGTAATGACTTCTACCACGAAATGTCTGAAGGCGGTGTTCTGGACAAAGTGTCCCTGGTTTACGGGCAGATGAATGAACCACCCGGAAACAGACTGCGTGTGGCACTTTCCGGATTGACCATGGCAGAATACTTCCGTGATGAAGGGCGCGACGTGTTAATGTTCGTGGACAATATTTACCGTTATACCCTGGCAGGTACCGAAGTATCGGCACTGCTGGGTCGTATGCCCTCTGCGGTGGGTTACCAGCCTACCCTGGCGGAAGAAATGGGTGCCTTACAGGAACGAATTACTTCCACCAAGACCGGTTCTATCACTTCTTTCCAGGCGGTATATGTACCGGCGGACGATTTGACCGATCCATCACCTGCAACCACCTTTGCTCACCTCGATGCAACGCTGGTTCTGTCACGCCAGATCGCTGAACTGGGTATTTATCCGGCGGTAGATCCACTCGATTCCACTTCAAGAATACTTGATCCCAACGTGGTGGGGGCCGAGCACTATGAAACCGCTCGGGCCGTACAGGGTACGTTGCAGCGTTACAAGGAATTGAAAGATATCATTGCTATTCTGGGTATGGACGAATTGTCTGAAGAAGACAAGCAGGTGGTCGCCCGTGCACGTAAGATTCAGCGTTATCTGTCTCAGCCTTTCTTCGTGGCCGAGGTGTTCACCGGTGCGCCTGGTAAATATGTGGGTCTTAAAGATACCATTGCCGGATTCCAGGCCATCGTTGATGGTGATATGGATCAATACCCCGAACAGGCGTTTTACATGATCGGAAGTATTGACGAAGTCGCAGAAAGAGCGAAAGATCTCTAGAGGCTAATACCATGGCAATGACAATCCATGTCGATATTGTAAGTGCCGAAGAGCAGATCTTTTCCGGTCCTGCAGAAATGGTGTATGCACCGGCCGTTATGGGCGAAGTCGGTATTGCACCACGCCATACACCCTTGGTCTCACCGTTAAAACCCGGTGAAGTCCGACTTGACGTGGGTGGAGGCAAGGAAGAGTTCTTCTTTATTTCGGGCGGTATTCTGGAAGTGCAGCCGCACGTGGTGACGGTTTTATCCGATACCGCAATTCGTGCGGATGATTTGAACGAAGCCGCGGCCATAGAGGCCAAGAAGCGTGCAGAAGATGCGCTTTCCGATCAGCAGTCCGATATGGAAATTGCCAAAGCACGGGCTGAAATCGCCGCTGCCGCTGCACAAATTGCCGCAATTCAGAAGCTTAAAATCAGGCGATAGCATTAAAAACATTATCGTGATCACGTTCTAGTAAAAAAGGGAGCCTATGCTCCCTTTTTTTATGTATTATCAAATTCAAACCTATAACTGATTTAAGGATAAAAATGTCTCTAAGCGTTCTCATATTGGCCGCCGGTAAAGGCAGCCGGATGAAATCCTGCAAACCCAAGGTGATCCATGA
>JANTFY010000071.1 GCA_024763185.1 Gammaproteobacteria bacterium
AAAATCGCCTAGATCCAGTTCGCCAATATCCCGCTTCGCAATCAATACTTCATTCACCTTTGATGCAATATCTTTTGCATCCTCAAGCGTGAGATTCTCCAGTTTTAATGTGTCGAGTAGATCCTGGGCGGCTATCTCTGGGTAACTGATCTGCTGGTAAAAAGTATTCCAGTAAGGTCGATCCGAGCCATCCGGAAAGCGTACTTTCAATATCGGAAGACCGGGTTTCCTCATGAACAGCTTATCGAGATATTCTGCCTGTGGTATCACGATACCCTCAGGCCCCATCTCTCCGTGTGAATGCCAGAATTCGTTCCAGTCAATGAAGAAGCTCTTATATTTTGATTCATCCCCGTGCTTCAATAGATCCTGGAACTGGGGAGAGCCTACGGAAAGATGATTCAGGACAAGGTCAAACTTGAACAGGATGTTGAGTTTGTGGAGTTCCTCCAGGTCTTGTCGGGAAACTAGTTCCTCGTTGAGGTCATAATCTATGATAGAAAAGCCGCGATCCAGGTCACTATGAAAAACAGTAGGCAAGATATAGAACAAAGAAAAAACATCTTTGAACTCTGCTCTTTTAAGCATGTTTACCGTATCGGCCAGGTTCAGGCCAATGCTGTCGGGGTAGGCGTTAAACATAACACCGTTTGGGAATTCTGTTTTCATAGGGGCAGCTTTATTATTTGTTTTTTATTGATTACTGTTCGGGTACGGTACAGGAATGAAAGAAATCATAATGTGCTATAGCTTCAAGAATACCAAGCGCATGATCCTGTCCGGCAAAATAAATCCTTTCCTGATCGACCAGTTGAGAAAGTTCTTCGTGATGTCTGTTCCCGACAACCACGGCAAGGGTATTGCCCCGCATCATATCCTCGTCCGCGCCTGAACCTCCGGCAACCAGAATTTGTTCGAGTGGTATATCAAGGCGTTGTGATACGTAGCGCAACGCCTGCCCCTTGGAAGCGCGTGAAGGGATGATGTCAAGAAACTGGCCAAAAGAAAGCATGACATTAGCGGTAATTTCCTTTTGTCTGAGTTGAGTGACAATCTCTTCAATGGTTGGTGCTATCTCCGGATCATAATAATAGGAAATTTTAAAGGGTGTCTGATCCACCTTCGGTTGCGGCTTCAATCCCGGCAATTTGTTCAGTGCACGCCGAATACGCTGACCACTCCAGTCATTGTCGATATGATCAGCCCAGAAATTATCTTCTGTCAGGCTCTGGCCATAATGGATGCGCGTTCCCAGGCTGCTAATAAGTATATCCGGCGAGGGTATGCGTTGCTTCTTCATTAATGCCAGCGCTGAATCGATTCGACGGCCCGTTGCTATCCCGAAAGTCACGCATTTGCGATTTTTTTTAATGGCATCAGCAAAACTTTTTAGAGCGCCCGGATTCCCTATAAGGTTTTGATCCAGGTCGGTGAAAATGGCACGATCACGATAACGTACCGCGCGGGTGGGTCGTTCGCTTGGAATAGGTTTGAATTGACCGGGCAGTTCCTCAATCTTTTTCAAATAACTTTTTGCATGGGCTTGCCATGAATAATGTTTTCTAACGCCTTTAATTCCGTTCCTGGCGGCCCGTGACCAGGTCTTTTTGTTCTGCAATAATTTGAGCAAGGCTTTGGTCATCGCAGACTTGTCCAACGGATCGACCAGTTCGCCATTTTTGCAATTTTCGATGATGTCGACGGGGCCTCCATTCTCTGTTGCTACTATTGGCAGGCCGCTGGCAGCAGCTTCCAGAAGGGTCAGGCCGAAAGGTTCGGTCAAAGCCGGATTTATGAAAACCCCTTTTGACGATGCGGCCAGTCGGTATATTGCAGGGACCTCATCAGAATTATGGGCCTTGGGTACAGCAATTTTTCCATACAAGTCGTAACTGTCGATGAGCAGCAGGATGTTGGTTAAAACAGATTGTGCACCACTTTCCATATCCCTTATATCGTCACGACTACCGGCGACAATCAACAGGTTGGCGATTTGTTGCAAAGTTTGTGATTCCCCATAAGCCTCAATCAGGGTAAGAATATTTTTACGTTCGTCAGGTCGAGACAGGGCCAGTATCAATGGCTTGTCAGGTTCATTTAAAAAACGGGGGAGCTGAGATGAAAAGGAGGTCTCCTCATTCCCCTCCGGTGGTCGGAACTGTGTCAAATCAGTGCCGGGAGGGATAACCGACATGCGTTCAGGGTCATAATAATTATACAGTTCATACTGTGTTTCGATTTCATTATGAGTGCTGGTAACGACCAGATCGGCATTAGCCAGTATTTCCTCTTCAGCATCAATACGCGTTTCCATGTTGTAAATGCGCTCAATTTCATCACGTGACAATCCGCTGGCCAGCAGGCGTTTGCGTTTATCTCGTCCGAGAGAATGACCGGTATGAATAAAAGGAACACCCAGCAGGTTTGCCAGGCGTACCCCGACATAGCCGGCGTCGGCATAATGGCTGTGTACCAGGTCAGGCATGCGTGGCTGTTCGTTAAGCCAGTTGGTCAGGTTATCCATGAAACTATCGAGATGGTCCCACAGTTGTTCCTTGGGAATGTATTCTTCGGGGCCTGCATCAATACGGATGATCCTGGCCTTGTCCGTGAGTGCTTCAGTAGGAGCGCTATAGTCGCTACTGACGGTTGTATCAACAATTCGGCGGGTAATCAGGTCAACCTGCTCGACATCATCCTGTTCTGCAAGAGCTCTGGCGATGTCCACGACATATTTAGTCTGCCCTCCGGTATCGGCATCACGGCCCAGTTCAAGATTTTGACCTCGAATCAATCCATGGATACTGATGAGCACCAGATATTTTCCCTTGATATTTTTCTTCATAAAGATTCCGATAATTACTGTGGGGTTCTATTTTTCATGGAGTCTGTTTGCTACCTATAGCGCAGGGAATTATTACTGCAATCCGGATCGGGTGCTTGCTACTCCTTTCGTTTGGCGGCGATTAAATAGAATAAAAATATCTTCGAATACCAGCCCACCTTCATCATACAGCGCGTATCGTTTATCTGCACGTGGCGCTCAGATGATTTTCTCTAAAAGATAAGTGAAAGTTTGATGCTTTGTTAATCCAGCAAAAGTTTTCAGGGGAAATTGATGTCGTTCTCTTGCGTAGCACTATCCCTTTGCTATTAATAGCTGCCAACCTGAGTGGCTAAGGTCGAGTTATCCAGGCAAGTAACCGGATGAGTAACCTGAGAATTAAGAGTCGGGGCTGTCTTGGTCAAAGCTCTTCCTGGATCCGTGTGATGGCATGTTACCCATACGAAAGTCAGTTAATCCAATACATTGGAATTCGAAGAGTTGAGTTTTCCACTGGTGTTGTTTTTAAGATTGGGCTGGCAGTGTTTACGGACCGGTCGCGTGGCTACGGCGATTCCCGCCAGTAATCCAATCTGGGGGAAGATAAAAGACTGGATCAGGCCCAGGTTAAAAAACAGGATCGAGCCGGCTACTGACACCACTGAGGGGGAAATTACCGTGGCCACTACGGTTTTCATACGACGATTGAATTGTTGTCCCATGCCAAACAGAAAAGGTAGCTGATTGAGTGTTTTCCCCATTAACACAATCTGCGCTGTATCGGTGGCTACGGTGGAAGCACCGCGTATGGAAACCGACACGTCGGCTTCCTGCAGTGCAATAGAATCATTGATGCCATCTCCGACATAACAGACTGATTTTCCTTCTGCCTGAAGTTGCGCAATCAGTTTGGCCTTTTGTTCCGGCAGGACCTGCGCAAAATAATGGTTGATACCCAGTTCCTGCGCCAGTCGGCGCGTGGGGGATTCCTGATCTCCGGAAATAATATAGGTCGACTTGATGCCGCACTCTTGTGTTAACTGCTGAATCAATTCCCGGGTGCCGGGGCGAACGGAGGCGGCCAGTTCGATCGCGCCGACTGCAAGATCGTCAACAGCGACAGCCACAATCGGCGCGCCCTGTTGCTGGCACAGGGTTTGAATAGCGTAAAGGTCCTCTGGAATATCTATACCTTCCTGTTCAATAAAGCGAATGCTGCCGACCCGGATGAGTTGTCCTTCGATACCGACGGTCAAGCCGTAGCCAAGTTTATAGGCGGTTTCATCAATTTCCGGCAGTTCCAGCACCTCATCTGAAGCTTTCTGTAAAATGGCCTTTGCGATCGGGTGGTTTTGACGGGCTTCTGCGGCCGCGGCAAAACGCAGGATTTCCTGTGCGTTATAACTGCCAGGTGCATGAACCCGGGAGACAATGGGTTGTTCTTCTGTCAGGGTTCCGGTCTTGTCGAAGACCACCGTATCTATTTTTTCGAGAAGCTCAAAGGTGTGACCATCTTTAACCAGAATGCCATTGTGTGAGGCGATATCAAGATAATTCATTACGCCTATCGCCGAGGCAATGGAGGCCCGGTACTTGAAATGCGAATTCAACACGCCGAGAGATCCTACCGGACCGATAAAGGGCATCGAAATTGCGCTCAGGACGAAAGTGGGTAGTACGCTTTTATCGCTGATTTCACGTGACCAGAGTTGTACATCCGTTTTGGTACTGATGGTGTTGTTTAGAATCTCGGCGATCTGCGCGGCGGTGGTTTGCTGACCGGTTTCCCGCGCGCGGACATAGATTTTACCGGATAATACCAATGTCAGGGCGAATACTTCCTCTCCGGAACCTTTTTCGACCGGCTGGAATTCACCGGTCAATATATGCTGATCTACTGATGCGGAACCCTCAATGATCGTCCCGTCAACGGGGATGGTGGATCCGGCACTGATCATCACAGTGTCCCCTTTTTTTAGGGATTCGAAGGGAATTTCCCGCTCAATGTTATCGTGAACAACCCAGACGGTGCCGGGCTGCTGCTTAAATACGTCAATTATGTTCTTTCTGGAATTGTCACTGACTTTATTAAGCAACTTGCGGTTGAGACTGAACATAAAAACTGAAAAGCTGGCCCAGACAATGAAGCCGTTGAGCAGCAGGAGAATCTTCATCGTGGAAGACAGAAAATCAACGGTCAGTCTCCTGTCCTTATACAGCCCCTTGAAGGCCTGCATTATGGCGTAATGGGTAATTAACAGAATGCCGGGCAGGCTTAACCATGCAATAGGGTAATAGAAAAGTTTGCCGATGATGGCGATTCCCAGCGATCCGGATGAAACCAGCATGTTTCGGTCGGCCAGTTTTTGTTGCGCATTTTTACGGTGAATAGTGTCTCCGGAAAACTCCTTGATTAAATTATCCCGTGCGTGACCGGTAAAAGGCATTACGCGGACCTTCTTGGTTTTTTTAGCCCTGGCTGCTGTAAGCGTGGTTTTATTTTTTTTAATGTGCCTGTAGAGATAGGCTCCAAAACCGGTAGCACTGATAACCTCAAAGATCATGAAAAAGCCTTGATAAGTCGGAAACGATCTTGATTAGGTGTGCTGGGCATGTCTGCATATAAATTCCAACCTTGCCATTACAATGCAGCTGTAACTTGACGGGGTTATTTGTTTTTTCCTGAATCGAATTGTACGAGGTCATCAAAACCATATCCAGCATCTTTTAGTAAAGTCGTTAATAATTGAGGGGTGGGATATTCGGCGCTTTTCAGAAAAAAATCTTTAATCTGAATCAATGTTCCTGACTGCCGATGTGGTTTATAGTTGGTCAGGATTATTTAAAAACCTTTTCCCGGAGTCAAAATAACAGGAATGGAAGCTTCAACTCTAAGACAAACAAAATAAAAACCAGGCTGTTATCAACAGCACTGTATACATACATCAAAAGAGGAAAATATTATGAAAATCCGCCTGATTTATTCACTGCTGTTAAGTTTTGGCTTGATACTGACGAGTAGCGCTGCTTTTGCAGACAATTATCCTTCAAGGGCTGTCACAGTTGTCGTGGGTTATAAAGCCGGCGGCGGTACGGACACCTACGCGCGCATTCTCTCCAGCGTGATACCGGAATATATCAACATGCAGCCTTTGGTTATCGTCAACAAACCCGGCGGCGCGCAAATCATTTCGATGAAATATACTTCAGCAGCCAAGCCGGATGGCTATACCCTGCAATTGTTCTCGGCGGGAACAGCTGTTGCCGCGACGACCTTGCAGGACAAGGGTATCGATTTTTTTAACGACTTTGAACCTATCGCCCAGGTCGGCATGACCAATCAGGCCATTGTGGTGAACAAGGAAACCGGTTATCAAACCCCGCAGGAGCTGGTAGCAGCGGCCAAAAAAGCCAAAGCCAATGGCAAAAAACTGCGCTGGGCCCATCCCGGTCGCGGGGGCATCACCTATCTCGCGGGTGTAGCCTGGCTGATTAAAAATGGAATCAATGATGCGGTACAGGATGTTCCTTTCAAGGGCGGCTCCCCAACCCGTGCAGCCCTGTTGGGTAACCAGGTTGCCTTCGGAGTTATAGGTCTGCAGCAGACCACTGGATTTACCGACAAGTTGAACGTGCTGGGCATTATGAGCAAAGAGCGCGACCTGATCAACAAGGATGCCCCGACCCTGGAAGAGTTGAACAGCCCTTATGTCCCCATCTTTACACCGATGCTGGTAGGTGCTCCCAAGGGTACTCCCGCGGAGCATATAGAAACCATGTCCAACGCCATCAAGAAAGCAACCGAGCACCGGGCCTTTAAGAAACTGGCAAAAAAAGCCGGGCTATCGGTGGTTTACAAAAACTCGGCAGACACGCGCGCCATGATGGAACATCTAAAAGCGGAATGGCAACCCACGATTGATTTCGTCAAGAAAAGCGTGGGCAAATAAGCCTATGGTTTCAATGAGTCTGGCGTATCCATAAGGATCTCATCAGGTCTGGTATTTAGCAGATGATCACCCTTTTGTTTCGGGGTGATCCAAGCCTGTAAGACCCCCGGGGAAACCTGTCTTTTAAGGCGTCCCGTACACGACATGGTTACAATCTGAAACAAAATTACCAGACGGTCATTTCAAACTGGAGGAATAATTATGAGTGATAAAAGACCTAATATCGTACTCATCCTGGCGGATAACCTGGGCTGGGGTGAACTGGGTTGCTACGGAGGTGGTGAGTTACGCGGCGCTCCCACTCCACGGATAGACGACCTGGCCCGTCAGGGAATTCGTTTTCTGAATTTCAATGTTGAAAGCGATTGCGTCCCGACCCGTTCCGCAATGATGACCGGGCGTCATCCAATTCGCACCGGCGCACTCCAGTCGGTACCTGGAGGACTGCCGCAGGGCCTCACGCGCTATGAACGCATGCTTGCTGAAATTCTCAATGAAGCCGGCTATCAATGCTGCAATTTTGGCAAATGGCATCTTGGCGATCAGCCCGAGCGTCTACCTCATAATCGTGGTTTTCATGAGTGGTACGGCATTCCACGCACCATGAACGAGGCGATGTTTACTTCCTCCATATATTTTGACGACATATATGTGGATGTGCCGTATATCTGGGAAGCAAAAGCGGGCGAGGAGGCGCGTAAGGTCAAGGTGTTGAATGAAGAGACGCGTCGCACGATCGACCGTGAGTGCGTTGAAAAAGGCATTGACTTTATGCAAAGACAAAACGAAGCCGGGCAGCCTTTTTTCTGTTACCTGCCCATTACCCAGTTGCATTTTCCCAGCCTCGCGCATCCGGATCACAAGGGAAAAACGGGCCATGGTGAAATGGCGGACAGCCTGGCCGAGATGGACCACAATGTCGGCCTGGTGCTCGATGCCGTCGATGAAATGGGGATTGCCGAAGATACCTTGTTTATTTTCGGTTCAGACAATGGTCCCGAATTTCGTGATCCGTGGAAGGGCACCGCCGGATTCTGGCGCGGCAGTTACCATACCTCGATGGAAGGCAGTCTACGTGCTCCGTTCATGATGCGCTGGCCGGGTAAGATCAAAGCTGGCGTGGTCACCGATGAAATCATGCATATCACCGATCTCTATACAACACTGCTAACCCTGACCGGTTGCCCGATCCCGGAGGACCGGCCTGTGGATGGAGTGAACCAGCTCGATTTTATTTTTGGAAAGCAGGAAACCACTAACCGCGATGGCTTTGTGTTCTACATCAAGCAGGAAGTGCGCGCGCTGAAATGGAAAGACTGGAAGATACATTTCATCTGGGAAGCCGAGGTTCACGACGGGCCGAAAAAACTCGAAGTACCGTATCTGTTCAACCTGATCTCCGATCCCAAGGAACAGACCAATGTCATGACGACGGAAAACTGGGTGCGCACACCGATGTTGAAAATGCTGCATGAATTCCGCCAGAGCCTTAAGAAGTTTCCGCCGATCAAGCCGGGTACACCGGATCCTTATACGCCGCCGCAATAACCATGGATTGCGGCATGGAGCAGGAAACCAGCACAAACAGGTCCGCGGAAAAGTTTAAGGAGCAGGATGCTTTACTCAAGAACCTGCTTGGAGGACTGCTGGTATTAACCATCGCCCTGATATTATTCGTTCCGGCGGTCAGCGAGATATATGTCGATCCCCGGGATCCGGGTTTCAGTTCGCGCGATTTTCCTGTCGGCGTGCTCACTTTACTGGTGTTACTGTGCCTGTTGGTGTTGTTTCGGCCCCTCTACACGATACTGGTGAAACGCAAGCGCTGGCACTGGCATTACTCCCAGGAATTGAGGGACCTGGCTCGCCATGTTATCCCGATCATGACCGTTGGGTTTTGTTATGCCTGGCTCATCAGCATGTTTCAGTATTTTCTGCCCACGTTTCTGGTAGCTATGTCTTCCATGGCCATCTATGGCAATCGTGGAGTCTGGCGCCTGATCATCATACCGCTGTTCGTTTCTGCCTTATTCTACCTGGTATTCTTCGGTCTGCTGGGTTTGTACGAAGAACCGGGCAGTGTGTTGCAGTACAACAATCAGGTCCTGTTCAAGCCGCTGCACGAGACCCTTGGTGCGCTTTTCAACAGGTAAACTCAGATGGGTATCGTAGACGGCTTTTCCGCATTATTCGCCCACTGGCAGCCCGTCATGTTTGCCCTGGTCGGTACCCTGGTCGGACTCGTTGCGGGTGCTTTGCCGGGACTATCGGGTTCCGCCACCATTGCGCTGTTGATTCCATTGACCTTTTACATGGATACCCTGTCAGCCCTGGTGTTTATTTACACGATCAGTAAAGCGGCGGATTTTGGCGGTTCGATCCCGGCCATCCTGTTTAACACTCCCGGCACGCCACAGGCTACGGCGACCCAGATCGAGGGGTATCCGCTGACATTACAGGGCAAGCAAAACAAAGCCCTGCGCATGGCGGTTATTTCATCGGCACAAGGTGATATTGTTTCGGAGTTAATGCTGATTTTCGGCGCGGCCAGCATTTCTCTGTATGCCGCGCGTATGGGACCGCCGGAATATACCGCGGTGTACTTCTGCGCATTTATCATTATCGGCAGCCTGATTGGCGAATCGGTAGTCAAGGGCCTGAT
>JANTFY010000072.1 GCA_024763185.1 Gammaproteobacteria bacterium
CTTTTCTCTTTTTGGGTTTTCTCTTGAGTAATTTTTCCAGCGCTGCCATTTCCTTTTTAACAAGACCTGCTACGGATTTCTCCATGTTATCAATCAGTTTTGCAAGTCCATTGCCCCGCTTGATACTTTCTTTCAGTTCAGCCTTGACCGCAGTCAACTCGGCTTTAAGCGCCTTGATTCTTTCCGCGGCTGGATTTGCTTTGACAACTCTCTTTGTTACTTTTTTCTTAACTGTTTTCTTAACGGGTTTTTTTGCGACTGCTTTTTTCATTACCGCTTTTTTAGCTGGCGCTTTTTTTGCAGCAGCCTTTGGACGTCCACGTCCACCTGCTTTTTTAACTGGAGCTTTTTTCATTGCTGTCTTTTTCATTGCCGATTTTTTTACGGCACTCTTTTTGGATTTAACAGTTTTTTTCTTGATTGCCATTAGCCGATCCTGTTTTAGTGGTTTAGGTGATACTGATTATAAAAAGGGATTTTATTTTTTCAATATTGATTGTTGATTTTTTTAAACTTTTTTATTATATCGCGCAAATGTTTTTAAATATATAAAAAATGAATCACAAAAGTTTATTGCAATGCCCTCCCGCTGGATTATTTAAACAACTTCTTGCCATGTTGTATGACAGTTTTTTAATTGCGGCCTTGCTGTTCATTGCCACAGCCATATTGCTACCTTTCAATAAGGGCGAGGCGATAACCGGCCCGATGTTTACACTTTATCTGTTAATGGTAATTTTTATTTTTTACAGCTGGTTCTGGAACAAAGCCGGACAAACACTGGGCATGAAAGTATGGAAGATAAGAATCATTAATGAATATGGATTTAATCCATCCTGGCCGGTCAGTTTTTTACGTTTAACTTTTGCCCTGTTATCGCTTGCCTGTTTTGGTCTGGGCTATTTCTGGCGCCTGTTCACACCCTATACCTGGCATGACCGACTAAGCCAGACCCGCATCATTGATGTAAAAGGTTTACAAACAAATCAGCCACAAAGTTAACGTTATGTGAAAACGGTTATCGATTAATAACCGTTTTACGGTAGATCAATCCGGCGCTCATCAACATAAAGAGTAAAGTCGGAATCAAAGCATTGATATAAGCCACCACATTTAACTGCTCACCAAGTTGTATCAGCAGTCGATTGACCAACACATAAAAAAGCCCAAGCAATATTCCTATCATCAATCGTTGTCCGGTATTAGTCTGACGCTGAGAACCCAGTACAAAAGGAATGGCCAGCAGACCCATCACTATAATGCTTAATGGCGTATACAGTTTGCGCCAGAAGGCAAGTGATTCGGCATTGGCATTCAACTGGTTGTCGCGCAGAAAATTTATGTAGGTTTTCAACCCCGATACAGACATTTGTTGTGGGTCAACAACCAGCGAAGCCAACAAGGTTTCGGATACTGTGCCCTGATAGAGCTGCTGATTTACGACCGAAACCCGGGCTTCATCATTTATAAACTGCGTTTGTTTAATATTGTTTAACTGCCAGCCATTGGAGACCACCAGCGCTTTTTGTGCCTGTGTTGTACGGACGACTTTATCCTGTGCATTTAAATGATAGATTTTTATATCTTGGGCATTACCATCGGGAAACAGGTGCTGAATATAAATCACCTTATTGTCGTCTTTAATCCAGACACCTTTACGAGCATGCACACTGATACTCGATGACAGACTGCCGGAGCGGACTGCTTTGGCGCGGGTTTCACTGAACGGTACAATATATTCGGAAATCAAAAGGGACAGTATTGCCAACACCAATACTGACTGGGTTACCGATACCATCAATTGTTTGACAGAGAGACCTGAAGATTGCATGGCAATCAACTCACTGTTACCTGCCAGGCTGCCCAGACTTAACATACAACCCAGCAAGGTTGCCAGCGGCATAAACTGCACCACATTATGCGGCAACTTTAACAGTAGATACTGAAACAGCTGTGTCATTCCGTATTGCCCGCTACCCAGGTCACCCAGTTCCTGTATCAGGGTAAAAAAAAGGCTGATTCCAACCAGTGCCAGTAAAACCAGGGCTGTGCCCTTGTGAATATGGGAAGCGAGGTACCGGGTAAGGATCATGCCTTATTACCTGACAGACGAAAAAAACCGGGACGAACTCGATGCAACAATAAAACCATCGTTAAAAGGATAAAAATCAGATGCACCCACCAGAAGTTCAACCACAGTGGCAGGCTTCCATCCTCCAGCTTTGATTTGGTCAAGCCCAATAAATTCAGATAGACAATGAAAACGATTAACGAAATGCCGATTTTTCCATAACGACCCTGGCGCGGTGCGATATACGACAGGGGAATCGCCAACATGGCCAGCACCACTACAACGATCGGTATTGAAATCCTCCATAATAACTCAACACGATCTTTAAGCTGTTCAGATCTCAACAAGTCAGAAAGTGACTTTTCATAACTGTCCAGTCGACTACGCTGCCCCGGTTTCTTTTTTAATAGTATGCCATGACGCTCGAATTCAATGACATGATAATCAGCCTCTCCGGCCTTACCCTCGTAACGGGTCCCTGGTCCGACTTCAAGAAACAGGTCACCCGTTTTTTCATCCAGCTTATGACGACCCGTTTTCGCTGTCTCAATAACGTCTGTCTCCTCACCGAGCTGAGAGATAATGATGTCGTGAATGGTCAGCTTATCCTCTGACATGGACTGCATAAAAAATACCAGGCCATCACTCTGGTTAAATTGCCCTACTTTCAATTTTTGGAATTCGTGTTTATTTTGCTTTTCATCGACGTATTTAACCGCTTTTTGCTGAAAGTCAGCGCTCAGCCACAGGCTTAACCAGACACTCAGCACCAACACCGGCAGCATGATCAACACCACCACCGTGTAGAGTTGTCGATAGCCATAACCACATGCCTGTAAAACCACCAGTTCATGATCCTTGTACAAACGACCAAACGCAAACACAATGCCCAGGAAAAAACCTAACGGGATTAACAGGGAAAAAACATGAACGGATTGACCAAGAATAACTACAAAAAGTGCCTCAGCCGGTGTTTTTCCTTCAGACACATCGGATAACACCCTGCCCAGGGTATTGCTCATCAAAATTACGAATAATATCAAGGTGGTAGCAACACTGCTTTTGAGTATTTCCAGAACCAGATAGCGCTGTATGATGGGTATCATTGATAGAATATATTTGATTTAGGTTAAGAATAGCTGAATAACATCGAAATATGATGAATTTACTCTGGTTGTTTTTCGCAACTTATCGTATCTTACCCATTCTTAAGGGCCGGGACGTTTTCAATGCCCAGTATATCATCAGTTACCTATTTACACCGCGAGGCTTATTTATAAAAAGCCACTGATAAAAATTTAACACAGAACGTAAACGCCCCCTAATACATCCGGCCTGCTGTCAGGGCTTTAAACCCAACAGCAGCCTTAACGCAAAAAAAGGTTAAACCAGAATGGAATTTAATGTAAAAAGTGGCAGCCCCGAAAAACAACGAACCGCCTGCCTGATCATCGGGGTTTCACAACCCAGAAAACTGTCACGCGCAGGCAAATTGATCGATCGCGTCAGTGATGGCTTTTTATCCACCCTTATCCGTCGCGGTGACATGGACGGCAAACCTGGCCAGACTCTTTTACTGCATCATGTGCCCGGCACACTCGCCGATCGCATACTGTTAGTGGGATGCGGAAAAGACAAGGACATGAACGAGGCCAGTTACCTGAAGATTCAGGACAGCCTTTCCACTGCGCTGGATAACATCGGTGCCATGGAAGCGTATTCCTACCTGACGGACATCATGATCAAAGGGCGCGATATCCACTGGAAGATTCGCCAAACGGTTATTCAGATGGAAAAAAACCGCTATCATTTTGATCAGCTCAAAAGTGATAAAAAAGAGCCGCCCAAAGGCTTGCGCAAGCTGGTGATGAATGTACCCAGTCGTCGTGAACTGAGCACCGGTGAAAATGCCATCCTGCAGGGTAACGCCATCAGTTCCGGAATCAACCTGGCCAAGGACCTGGGCAACCTGCCTGGCAACATCTGCACCCCTACCTACCTGGCGGAACAGGCCATACGACTGGATAAAACCTTTCCCGCCGTGGTCACCGAGGTGCTTGAAGAAGAGGATATGTTAAAACTTGGTATGGGTTCGTTACTGTCCGTGTCCGCTGGCAGTCGGCAACCCGCCAAACTGATAGCCATCGAATACCATGGCGGAGATGATGAAAAACCCATTACCCTGGTTGGTAAAGGGGTCACATTTGACTCCGGTGGCATTTCCATCAAACCTGGCGCCTCGATGGATGAAATGAAGTATGACATGTGTGGTGCGGCATCCGTTCTGGGCACTTTGACCGCCATTGCCGAAATGCAACTGCCAATTAATGTCGTGGGCATTATTCCAGCCACGGAAAACCTGCCGGACGGTATGGCCACCAAACCGGGTGATATCGTCACCAGCATGTCCGGACAAACCATAGAAATCCTCAATACCGATGCGGAAGGGCGATTGATTTTATGCGATGCCTTAACCTATGCGGATAAATTTGACCCCGACGTGGTTATCGATATAGCCACCCTGACCGGAGCCTGTATCATTGCCCTGGGCCGGACGCCTTCGGCCGTATTGGGCAATCACAGTCCGTTGGTAAATGATCTGATCAGTAGTGGTAAAAAGGTTGAAGACAAAGTCTGGGAATTACCCTTGTGGGACGAATACCAGGACCTGCTGAAAAGTAATTTCGCCGACATTGCCAATATCGGTGGGCGTGATGCCGGCACCATTACCGCGGCCTGCTTTCTGTCGCGCTTTACCAAGAAATACAAATGGGCACACCTTGATATTGCCGGCACCGCCTGGATCACGGGTGACAAGAAAGGGGCAACCGGCCGACCGGTCTCGCTGTTAACCCAGTATGTTCTGGATAGACTGGAATCCTAGTGTGCAGTTGCAAACGGCTGGGTAATAACAGCAGAAATAGATAATGACAAGAATTGATTTTTATCAAATCACCCAGTCCAGCCACAAAGAAGACGACCTGGTCTGTACGCTGTGTCACAAGGCTTACCAAAACAACAAAAAAGTGCTCCTGTTAACGGCTGACGAGCAGCAAAGCGAGCGCCTGGATCGACTGTTATGGACGCAGCATGATGACAGCTTTGTGCCCCATGACCAGCAGGAACAGGATGGTTTTATCACGCCGATATTAATCAATCATCAGGCCGACCCGCGCGGTGAAAGAGACCTGCTCATCAATCTGAGCGAGGAAATACCGGTTTATTTTGCCCAGTTTGAACGCGTGCTGGAACTGGTTACCGAACAAAATAAAAGCACGGCCCGATCGCATTACAGTTATTATAAAGACCGCGGCTACGAACTGAACCATCACACACTATGAACGATGAATTGAACATCCCCCTGCTCGATGACCTGGTATCAAAAGGGCAGGACGACGCGGAGCATGAATCCGAACAACTTTCTTTTGATGAAAACAGCAATTTGCAAATCGAGGATGAAGCGCCTGAAAGCAACGAGGCAATGACCTCTGATTACGCTTCCACGCCCTCTGAAGATGAGTTAACAGAAGATGCCAGCATCAAGGAACTTCTGATCGACGAGGAAATCCGCATGATCCTCGATAAACACATGGACAAAGCCTACGAAGAAATCATTCGTTTGCTCAATCACAAAATCAGTTGAGTCACCCTTAGCGCAAGGACTCAAAAACCCACATCAACAATACATGGATCCGAGGACATCATGAACAAATCCATTTTTACCCCATTGCTACTGGCCGCAATGACTCTACCCATGAGTGCTGTTGCGGAAATTAAAATTATCGGCCAGGCCCAGCTGGAAGTGGTGAACACATCCGGCGACAGTGTCAAGGAAGGTCTCAGCATGGATGATGGCAGCGAGGCCGCCATTCCCGGACAAGGAGGCGCGTCAATGCTCGGAGTAACCGGTGCCCATGACCTGGATGACAACTTGTCCGCTTTGTATAAAATAAATTTCAGTATCCAGGCGGATGATGATGGCGGTTTTGCTGACCGCGACCAGTTTATCGGCCTCAAAGGAAACTTTGGCACCCTTTTAATGGGCCGTATGAATACGCCCTATAAATCCAGCACCGTAAAATGGGATCCCTTCCTGGCCACGTTCATGCAGGCGCGCGGCTCAAATGGCATGTCGAATTTACATAACGGTTATGCCGACAATGTGATTGCCTACGCCAATAAAATTAACGAAGCACGGATTGTGCTTGCCCTCAATATCGACGAAACAAACGACAACGATGGCGACAACAATGGCGATCATGGTATTCATGGCAGCATCAATACCGCTCTGTCCGATTCTTTCGACCTCGCCGCTGCATTTATGCGAGCGTCCGGAGACGACGCCGGCACCGCGATTAAGATCGGGGTGAAATGGAGAGGTGATGACCTCAGTGCAGTCGCCCAGTTTGAAACCCTGAATGAGGATATTGGCGATCAAAACAACCTGTACCTGAACCTGGTTAAACAACTGGGTCAGGGCGCTTCTGCAGCCATCGCATTGGGTTCCCAGGCTGATAAATCATCCGCCAACAATGACGGCACTTACCTGGCTCTGGGCTACAATAAAATGATCAATGAATATGCTTCGTGGCACGGTGGTATCGTCTTTATGGATGAAGGCGACATCCCCGCCGGTGAAAACGCCTCGCAACTGGGCGCTGGCGTCCGCCTACAGTTTTAAATAGCGAACAGCCAGGAAATACCTCATAACCCGTCTTTCTGAACAGAAAGACGGGGTTAAAATTCACTCACCTATTCTTTCTCTGGCCCAATCAACCAGGTTGCCATGGTCGTGGCGACCAGTTCGCCTTCAGCATTCTTTATCTCGCCCGTTATCACCATTTCCTGTTCGCTATCAAACTGCGGAATTTGACAACGACACTGCGCTTTGAGATTTCCACGCGCCTTTTTGTGATATTGCATGCGTAAACCGGTCAGAATACCGCGCATGTTTTCCGGCAGGCTGTTCATCAGGGTCAAACCCGTCACCAGCTCACCCAGATTGGCCAGGGCGATGGCATGCACGGACCCCAGATGATTTCTGACTCGGCGACAGTCTTTTAAGGTCACGACGCCCTGCCCCGGCTGCAACACCCGAACGATGGCAGGTATACTGCCTGAATAGGGGGCGATGTAACCCACCAGTTGGCTGAACAGCCATTTGCCCAGGGGTTTGGTGGATAGAAAACGCCACTGCTTTCTTAAGCGGGGACCAATCGACTGACGGTTGGCCATGAATTATTTTTTTCCAAACCAGAAACGGTTGTCCTTTTCCAGAAACTCTTCGTAATCCACGTAATGCGAACCATCACAGGAAAAGTTCAGGCCTACTTTACCATTCACGATGTTCAGTGACGCTGAGCGCAGATAAATCGTTTCATCGGCAAAACGCAGTTTTTTGAACTGATTGAAAAGCTTGCCGATTTTTTTACGCGGGACAGTCGCCTTTTCAAAATAATCTCGCTTGGGAAAAGCCAGGCACACGCTGGCATCGGTCAATTCATCGATGTTCAATATCTGGTAATCATACGGATTATCCACCAGCCAGGCGGTCACACGGCTGCTGGAAAAATGAAACTTGGCATGGAACACGCCATGCACAACGATCAACTCCTTAACCAGGCTGAACACGTCATCGATCTTTTCATCCATGGCACTGACTGTTCGCTGCTGCGCAAACAATCCGCCGCGAATGGCAGGATCACCTTTCAATTGCAGCCAGCCTTTTTTATTCAGATTTAACTTGCCGGTATGCGGCAATTTACGCAAATCGAAGTCGGCCCCCAGGTAACCCAGGGTTTTGCCATCCTCGTCGAAAATGGTCTGCACCGAGGTCAGAGAGGGACGGCGGCGGTTGCGACTGATATAGGCATCGGACAGATAGAAAGGATCACCCTTTAAAGCCCTTTGCATGTAAGGCCGCGCTATTCGATCACGCCCTTTTTGCTCCTCGATCAGCCTTTTGCGGGAAACCGTGGATGTCAGTTGGTGGGCCGTATGATCCAGCACCCATAAATACTTGCAATAGGTGGAACGCTCAATGTGTGATTTAAGCAAGGCTTCAAGTTCATCCACGTCCTGCATGTTCGGGGCACATAATTGAGCAAGCCGGAACATGTTGTCAGCAAGGAAGCCCTTTAAGGTCTCTCTTTGCTTAACGACCTGGTCGGAAATAACGGAATTCATGGGCGCCAGAAGATGTTGATCTTAATGAGATCATAGCAAGGCAATACGCCAGCACCATCAGTTTTTAGCATTTACCAAAATATTCCCCAAAACAGTGCTTCGAGCAGGCTGCCAATCTAACAACATTCCCATCAGCCATGTATAATTGCGGGTTTTGATTCAGGCCTTTGTTACAGACACCATGGAAAAAACCTACGATCCGCACGCAATAGAACAAAACTGGTACCAACAATGGGAGCAGCAGGGGTATTTTTCTCCACAGCAGCGTGGCAGTGACAACAATTACTGCATCATGATCCCGCCACCCAATGTCACCGGCAGTCTGCACATGGGCCATGGTTTCAACAATGCCATTATGGACACCCTGATTCGTTATCACCGCATGAAAGGCGATCAGACCCTGTGGCAGGCAGGCTCGGATCATGCCGGCATCGCCACGCAGATGGTGGTGGAACGGCAAATGGAAGCCGAGGGCCTGTCGCGCCATGACCTGGGACGGGAGAAATTTATCGATCGCATCTGGCAATGGAAAGAAAAATCCGGTGGTCATATTACCTCGCAGTTACGCCGTCTCGGTTCCTCGCTGGACTGGCAGCACGAACGCTTTACCATGGATGAAGGCCTGTCAGAAGCGGTACAGGAAGTGTTTGTTCGACTCTATGAAGAAGGCCTGATCTATCGCGGTAAACGTCTGGTCAACTGGGACACCAAATTCCACACCGCGGTTTCCGACCTGGAAGTTATTTCGGAAGAGGAAAACGGCAGCATGTGGCACATGCGCTATCCCTTCAGCAACCAGGAAGGACACCTGGTCGTTGCCACCACCCGCCCGGAAACCATGCTCGGTGACTGCGCCATAGCCATCAGCCCGGGTGATGAGCGCTACATGCACCTGGTTGGGCAAACCGTTGAACTGCCACTCACCGGCCGTCACATCCCCATCATCATCGACGAACACGTGGATGCCGAGTTCGGCACCGGCTGCGTAAAGATCACCCCGGCTCATGACTTTAACGACTACGAGGTCTGGCACCGGCACAATGAAGAGATTGCGATACAAAACCAGCCGCATGGCGGGTTGATCAATATCTTCACCATCGATGCGGCTATCCGTACCAACGAGGCCGACGAAGATTCACTGATACCGGAAAAATACATCGGCCTGGATCGTTACCAGGC
>JANTFY010000073.1 GCA_024763185.1 Gammaproteobacteria bacterium
ATTAATGTGAAGTCGAATTGGCTATACAGGCATTGCTAGATATCCCGCTCCAGGAATAACAATAACTCATTGAGAAAGGGATTCTGAAATTTACTTTTTGTTCTTGCTCTGGACAATGATGCATTACAAGGTTTCATCAGAAAACTGAATGTTCATAGTCAATAATTACACTAAACCCAAAGAGGAATAACAATGGAAATAAATAAAATCAAACTATTTGCCGCTGTGATACTGGCAGTCGGTATCGCCCAGCCTTCGTTTGCTGGAAAGCTGGAAGAAGTTCAAAAACGCGGGTCTTTAAAGTGCGGTGTGTCGCCTGGTGTGGTTGGCTTTTCAGCACCGGATGCGAAGGGTGTGTGGAAAGGTTTTGACGTGGGCATGTGCCGTGCAGTGGCTACAGCTGTACTCGGTAATCCGAAAGCGGTGGAGTTCATACCTACCACCAGTAAAACCCGGTTTTCAGCACTGGCATCCGGCGAAATTGACATGATTTCGCGTACAACAACCTGGACCTTCAGCCGTGACGTCGACCTCAAGCTCGAATTCGCCGGCATCAACTACTACGACGGGCAGGGCTTTCTGGTATCGAAAAAGCTGGGTGTGAATTCTGCTCTGGAAATGAGCGGTGCCACCATTTGTGTCAAGACCGGCACCACGTCCGAGTTAAATCTCGCTGACTATTTCCGTACTAACGGCATGAAATTTGATCCGGTTCCAGTCGAACAGGACTCAGAGGCGGTGCAGCAGCTACTGGCTGGTTCATGCGATGCCTTCAGTACCGACTCTTCTAAATTGAATGCTCATCGAGCTTCTCTGGCAAAACCAGATGACTACAAAGTACTGCCAGAAATCATTTCCAAAGAACCATTGGGGCCAGCAGTATTGCACGGCGATCAGCAGTGGGGTGACATTGTGCGTTGGACACTCAATGCCCTGATCACAGCCGAAGAGTTGGGTCTGACTTCAGCTAATGTTGAGGAAATGGCTACTAAATCAACCAATCCGGAAGTGCGACGCTTGCTTGGCTCTGAAGGCAATCTTGGCGCGATGGCGGGATTGAAATCCGACTGGGCACTGAACACAATCCGTGAGGTCGGAAATTATGGTGAATTGTTCGACAATACCATCGGCTCAAATTCACCGATTGGCATCAAGCGTGGTCTGAACGCGCTTTGGACCAAAGGCGGGTTACAATACTCACCTCCCTTCCGGTAATCAGAACGGAAAAGGGCGCGAGGGTTTACTTCGCGCCCTTTTTGCTTATTGATGTCTGAAACGTTGTAATCTGATCCGGTTTTAACCATGACAACCCCTGTTGCTCCGCCTCGCCGTAGGTTTCGACTTTCACAGCTGATCTACGATACCCGGTACCGCTCTTACACCATTCAGGTTTTTGCGTTATTGATGTTCCTGGTTTTTGTCCTGTCGCTGGTAAACAACACCCTTCAGAACCTGGCCAATGCCGGCAAAGATCTCGATTTCGATTTTCTGTTCAGCACAGCCGGTTACGAAATAAATCAGAAGCTTATTTATTATGGCGCCGACAGCACCCATCTACGTGCGGCAATCGTCGGATTGCTCAACACGCTGCTCGTTGCATTTTTGGGTTGTATCCTGGCGACTATAATAGGAACCCTGGTCGGTGTTCTGCGCCTGTCCAAGAATTGGCTTATTTCAAAGCTGATGGGACTTTATGTTGAGATGTTCCGCAATGTCCCCGTGCTGCTGTGGATCCTGTTGATCATGGCGGTGTTGACCGAGTTGCTACCGTCCCCGCGCGAATTTCGAGGTGAAGACGCAACCGCAAGCATGATATTGAATGATACGACTGCAATCACCAACCGTGGTGTATACGTACCGATGCCGCAATTCTCCCGCGGTGTCGATCAGGCTGTGGATCATTCACTGGACCTGAACCTCAATGCGGTACTCATTCTGTTCGTGCTAGCCGCCAGCATTTATATTTCTCATCAAATCAAATTGCGTGCGGATCGTATTCAGAGGAAGACTGGCTTGCGTCCGACTATTTGGTACTGGCAGTTTGGCATCATCGTGTTGCCGTTGCTGATACTTTTGTACGCCCTTGGTTTTCATCTGGGTTATCCCGAACTAAAGGGCTTCAATTTCGATGGCGGACTGAGGTTCCGTAACTCCATGGTCGCCCTGTGGCTGGCCCTGTCACTGTATACGGCGGCCTTTATCGGCGAAATTGTTCGCGGCGGTATCATGGCAATTTCCAAAGGGCAGTCAGAAGCCGCAGAAGCCCTGGGGCTGCGCCCGGCGCGCATCATGCGCCTGGTGATTCTGCCGCAGGCCATGCGCGTGATCATCCCGCCGGTTATTTCGCAATACCTGAGCCTGACCAAGAATACTTCGCTCGCCATCGCCGTGGGTTACATGGATATTACCGGCACGCTGGGGGGCATAACCATGAACCAGACGGGGCGTGAGCTGGAAAGTGTTCTGCTGCTGATGCTGGTGTACACGATCATTTCACTGCTGGTCTCGGCGGGGATGAACCTGTACAACGCCCGGGTGGCGCTGGTGGAGCGCTAGAATGACCAAGCAGGTTGCATATGTGCGCAAGGAAATCCTGGGACCAAAGCCTCCCCCGAACGCACAGGACCGCCTGATTGGCTGGTTGCGGGAAAACCTTTTCTACAGCATCCCCAGTTCGATCTCAACGCTGTTGACGGTGGTCGTGCTCGGTTGGCTGTTGCTGGGACTGTTTAACTGGTTGTCGGTTTCGACCTGGGCAGCCGAATCCCTTAATGATTGCCGCAGCATCATCGCGGAACTGAACCGTGGACCGGACGAGTCCGGTGCCTGCTGGGGCGTAATCCGCGACCGGGGAATTCAATTGACCTTCGGCTTTTACCCGTCCGAAGGCTACTGGCGACCCATCCTGGCCTTCACGCTGTTGCTGCCGGCACTGGCGCCCATCCTCTTTGCCGACAAGACGCCCCGCCGGATGATTCTGTTTTCCGCTCTCTACCCTTTCCTGATGCCGTGGCTGCTGTGGGGCGGAACGATCTGGGTCCCGCTGGGCGTGATGGCCGGTTTCGCTGTGCTTTATTATAGCTTCCGCTTTACCGCGAGCCTGAATAACCTGGTGCGCTACGCGATCAGCCTGGCCGTAACCCTGGCGTGGTGGATGTTCGGCGTGCCCGTCTTCGACTCTGTCCTGTCCGCTCTGGCCCCGATCGGTCTTGCGCCGGTGGAAAGCCGAATGTTCGGCGGGTTTATGTTGTCCCTGACCATTGGTGTCGTGGCCATCGGCGCCTCTTTGCCGCTCGGTATCCTGCTTGCGCTCGGTCGGCAATCGGACTTGATTCTGATCAAAGCACTGTGCGTGGGCTTCATCGAATTTATCCGCGGTGTACCGTTGATCACGTTACTGTTCGTGGCCTCGACGCTGCTGAATATTTTTCTGCCGCCGGGCACCGAGTTCGATATCATCATGCGCGTCATGATCATGGTCACGCTGTTTGCTTCAGCCTACATGGCCGAGGTTATCCGTGGCGGATTGGCTGCCCTGCCCAGAGGTCAGTACGAAGCTGCGGATGCACTGGGACTGGATTACTGGAAAGCGCAAAGGATGATCATCATGCCGCAGGCGCTGAAGATTTCGATTCCCGGTATAGTCTCTATTTTCATCGCGATGTTCAAGGATACAACGCTGGTATCGGTCATTGGCCTGCTCGATCCATTGGGGCTGACGACAGCCATCAGGGCCAACCAGGAATGGGCCGGCATTGTCTGGGAACTCTACGGCTTCATCGCGTTGATGTTTGTCGTCGTGACCTACTCCATGTCACGCTACTCCATGTACCTCGAGCGCAAGCTCTATCACGAACACTGACCCGGGAATTTAATCGATGAGCCAGGAAGTCGAAGATTATGAAGTTGATAAATCACAGATGCGTGTGTCTGATAAGAAGGCGATCGATATTAAAGGCATGCACAAGTGGTATGGCACGTTCCATGTCCTGCGCGATATCAACCTGACCGTCTACGAAGGTGAGCGCATTGTCATCTGCGGACCCTCGGGTTCCGGGAAGTCGACACTCATCCGTTGCATTAACCGGCTGGAAGAGCACCAGGAAGGTTCCATCGTCGTCGATAACACCGAACTCAGCTCAGACCTCAAGAATGTCGACAAGGTACGCTCGGAAGTCGGCATGGTTTTCCAGCACTTTAATCTGTTTCCGCATCTCACCGTGCTCGAGAACCTGACCCTGGCGCCGATCTGGGTACGCAACACTCCACAGCACGAGGCCGAGGAGCTTGCTCGACAGTACCTGCAAAAGGTCAAGATTCCTGAACAGGCGGAAAAATATCCCGGCCAGCTTTCAGGTGGTCAGCAGCAGCGTGTCGCAATCGCCCGGGCGTTGTGCATGCAACCCAGAATTATGTTGTTCGATGAACCCACTTCGGCACTCGATCCCGAGATGATCAAGGAGGTACTCGAAACGATGATCGAACTTGCCGAGGAAGGCATGACCATGCTGTGCGTGACCCACGAAATGGGTTTTGCCCGTGGGGTTGCAAACCGGGTTATTTTTATGGACGAAGGGCAGATCATTGAGCAGAACGAACCGGACGAGTTTTTCCATAATCCACAGTCGGATCGTACCAAGTTGTTCCTTAGCCAGATTCTCGGGCATTAGGGCTTGTCAATTCAATATTATTCAAAATAACATTTACATCTGGTTTAGAGATAAACACCAAGATTCAATGCTAAACGGGGCGTAAAAAATGAATAACTATCTAGGCGTCATAGAAGGTTTTTTTGGACGGGCCTGGCCATTTACTGATCGACTGGACTATGCTGAATTTCTTAAAAAAAATGGTTATCAGTTTTATATTTACGCGCCCAAAAGTGATGCCTATTTGCGAAAAGCCTGGCAGCAGGACTGGTCTGTTGAAACAGCAAGTCAACTACAGAGGCTGGTCAGTCATTACCAGGAACTTGGGCTGGATTTTGGGGTAGGATTAAGTCCTTTCGAAATCTATAAAAATTATAATAAAGATGCCCGTAATAGCTTGCAGGATAAAATAAACCGCTTAAACAGGCTGGGTGTTGATATTCTCTGCTTGCTGTTTGATGACATGCGCGGAGACCAGCCTGACCTGGCGAAAACCCAAATCAGAATTATGCGGGATGTGCTTGCTCTAACGACTGCGAAAAAAGTGATTATGTGCCCCACGTATTATTCCTTTACCCCTAAACTGGAAAAACTGTTTGGCAAGATGCCGGATAATTATTTTCAGGATTTAGGTGAAGGTTTGCCGGCTGAGGTTGATATCTTCTGGACCGGTCCTGACATCTGTTCTCAGGACTACCCGGAATCCCATATGGAAGAAGTGATTAATCTACTGGGTAGAAAACCATTTTTATGGGACAACTACCCGGTCAATGATGGTGCTGACATCTCCCGCTTTCTGTTTCTTAAAGCTTTTGAAAATCGATCTTATAAGCTGGCCCATTTGACCTCCGGCCATGCGGTGAATCCGATGAATCAACCCTGGCTCTCACGCATCCCCCTATATTCACTACCCCGCAGTTATTCGCAGGGCAGGGATTATAATCCTGAAGCGGTATTGCAGGATGCCTTACATCAGTTATGCAGTGGCTATAGCGCAGGACAGGGAAATCTGGCGCAGCAGATTGCATCAGATATCAATAACTTTCAGAACCAGGGGCTGGATCAGATGGATCAAGCCATGCGTAAAAAACTAATAGGGATCTATAGCCAGTTTGACAGCCCATTCGCAACAGAAATTATCAGCTGGCTCAACGAAGAATACGCTTTTGATCCTGCCTGTTTAACCGGTTAGAAGTTGAAAAAAGTATCTCTAAATCACATGAGGGTTTATGTCTTTATTACTGCTACGACAAGCTCCGGTTACGTACGATTGTTAACCGATCCGGTAAACTCGGCGAAGTGCCAATGCCCAACCCAACTCGCCTAGATTAAACCCGCTAAATTGCGGAATTGACAATACCCCATCCTTTGTACAAGATGGTACAATAATTCCTTGAGCAAAAACGTTTTTAACTATAGCAACCGTATGCTTAAAAATTCTGCAATCAAAATAACCGCAAATAAACTAGCGAATACCTCTCTATTGTCAGGTTCTTTAATTCTGATTGGCGGGATTGTTGTATGGCGGCTGTGGAATAAACAGGAGCAGTTGGAAACGGAAACCAGTAAGTTAAGCATGCAACTTAAAAATGTGAAAAGACAGGTCGCTGAAATAAAGGAAACCAAAGATGGCAAACCAGAAGCGCCTGCGTCCTTTTCCTTTAAAAACTGGTTTAAACGTTAAACCTGCAATTAACTTTTCTGGGTAATAATCGCATGCAGAGAAGAATCTGTATTGCTTAATTCCTCATTCTTTTTATAAGCCAATGCTGGCGCAGCAGTTTCCAATTGAGATAAGTTTTTGCTCTTTCCATGTTTCACTAACGGCAGCATGGTATTCGCCAGGCCGACCAGTTTCGCCGTAAAATATATGCCCATCCCGCCGGCAATTCCCATACCGAATAAAAACACGCCACCCAGGGTTAATGCGCCAGGAATCATGGAGTTTAAATAATTGGTACGCATGTTGTTTTCAAAGGATTTTGAAATTTTGAACAGGGTTTTGAGTTTCGTTAAATCACCATCCATTAACACAATCTGTGCGGCATCCGTGGCCACTGTTGAAGCGCCGCGTAACGATATCGATATGTTGGCTTGTTTGAGGGCGATCGCATCGTTTATCCCGTCACCAATATAGGCCACAAATTTGCCGCGCTCTCGCATCTGTTTGATTAATGCTGCTTTCTGGTCTGGCAGGGTTTCAGCGTAATACTGTTCAATCCCGAGTTCCTCGGCCAGCTGGCGGGTGGGTTGTTCGTGATCACCGGAAATAATGGCCAGCGAAATGTTTTGTGCCTTAAGATAACGAATAACATCACTGGCTTCCGGACGAATACAGGGTTGTAACTCCAGTACGCCTGCCAGGGCCTTATCTACCGCAATATAAACCAGTGAATGACCATTGGCATCACAGCGAATTTTAAGCTGCTGTATGTCTTCGGGTAAATGCACGCCTTTATGACGCATAAAGCGAGCGCTGCCTGCCTGTATCACTTCAGAATCCGTTTTTACTTCGATGCCGTAACCCACCTGGTACGCGGCTTCTTCAATGTCAGGAATATTCAACCCACGTTGTTTTGCAGCAGCCAATATGGCGCGCGCAATAGGGTGCGTTTGTCGGTACTCGGCCGTGGCTGCATAGGTTAATAACTTCTCTTCATCAAAAGACGGAAGCGGGTGAAGGTGACTGAGCTGTGGTTGCTCCATGGTTAAGGTGCCGGTCTTATCAAACACCAGGGTGTCAACCTTTTTCAGCAATTCCAGCGAGCGCCCATCTTTTATCAGGATGCCATTATTGGCCATGATGCGCAGGAAATTCAGCACCGAAATAGGCCCGTATTGTTTCATGTCGTAACCAAAACCCGTCCAGATGACGGCCATAGCAGCACTGGGACCAAGCAGGGGTAAGGTCAAGCCGCTGACAAGTAGGGTTGGCGCCGTAAAACTATCCGCCATCTGTTTACATTTCAAACGCAGGTTTTCTTTATATTTGACCGTTTGTTGCAGAATATGTCCGATTTTTGCCGCATTGGTTTCGGAACCCGTACGTTCTACATTAATTAAAATACGTCCAGATAATAGCAACGTGGTTGCAAAAACCTGGCCGCCGGCTTCTTTTTCTACCGGTTGCGATTCTCCGGTAAGACTATGCTGGTCAACACTGGCTAATCCCCAGGTTACTACACCATCAACCGGAATGATTTCTCCAGCATTGACGACGACGACATCCTGTTTCTGAATGGATTCAAGAGGAACCTCGATTTCACTGCCTTCTTTCAACACCCACACAAGCTGCTGTTTTTGATTGAACGCATCAATAAGCTGGTGCCTTGATCGAGTTTCGATTCGGGTTATCAGTTTCAGGCAAAGCAAGCTGCTAAAAGTGGTGACAACAGCCAGAAGGAAATAGCCAGATAAGAGCAGGCTGATAACGGAAACGCTTTCAATAAGCTCGGTGGTTATGCGTTTTTTCTTTAAATTTTTAAACATGCTTTTTATAACAGGCATAAAAAGATAAAGAGTGCCCACTCCAGTCAGGGGTAACAATGGCGCATAGAACCAGGAACCTATCAGCGACAACCCCATTAAACCAATAGATTGTTTAATGTTTCTATTCAGGTTTGTTTCTGATGCATTTGGTAGATTGGTGCCATCTGCAGCGTTTAATTTTTTGCTTTGATGCGGGCGTATTTCACTGTTGATTGGGATAGGCGCGATCCCTTTTTTATCGGCCAATAAGCTGGATGTTCCATTTTGGCATAACCGCAATGGTTTTGGTTGAAGGGCCTGGTTTTTTATAGACTGGATTTTCTGGCGATAGGTTTTACTTTTTACGCCAAAGACAAAACCGCTACCAAAAATTAATATTTGTATAAGCATTGAGAACCATTGGCAAGATTTTAAGCCGTCGCATCAATGCGTATTGTTATCCAGTCTGCAAGATGCCTATAACGGAGGTGTATATTTTGTTTTGTAAATTACGTTCCGATTAGCGAAAACGTATCCATTAACTCCTGAATATCTCCTATATTGGCTTAAACAAATATTATTGTCCATTTTTTATATTAATTATATGCAGGTAAACGTATTTATTAATGAAGTTATAAGTGGTCAGAGTCATTCACATCACAGACCCATGATGCTATACTCAAATCCCGATAAATATTAAGTATATATGACTAAGGAGTATTAATGATGACAACTGAAAAAATGGTTACTGCAATGGCAGGTACGTTTATTTTGGGTAGCCTGCTGTTAGCCTATTACTCTAGCCCCGCCTGGTTACTTTTAACTGCATTTGTAGGTTTTAACTTGCTTCAATCATCATTTACAGGGTTTTGCCCTGCAGAAATGATTTTTAAGAAGATGGGGTTTAAACCTGCTGCAGCGGCTTAAGCTAAAGATTTTCTGTGCGGCGTTATTATCACGAGACCTGAGTAATTCCTGCAGTTTCTCCGGGGTTTTGGAGATACGGATTTACCTTCCGTTGTAGTGCCCAACTGAACCAGAAATAAAAACATTAAGGTAATAGTATCAATTTGTTGTCGTGTAAGACAGAAATTGACATGGCGCTTTAATATGTAAGTAAACATATGTATTGCGCTGGATAATTACTAATCTAGGTTTATGAAAACATCTTTTTCTCTTGTTATATTTTCTTATTTCATGATGAATTAGGAGATTCCCATGTTGCCTCCACTCATATTATTAGCGGCAGGAGGGCTGATCGGGTTTGCGCATGAACGCTATCGTCGCAAACAACTGGC
>JANTFY010000074.1 GCA_024763185.1 Gammaproteobacteria bacterium
CGGACAATGGTGAAATGATCATCATTGAAATGAATCCACGCGTCAGCCGTTCTTCCGCGCTGGCATCGAAGGCGACCGGTTTTCCGATTGCCAAGGTAGCGGCCAAGCTGGCCGCCGGTTACACGCTGGATGAACTGCAAAACGATATTACCGGCGGCGCGACACCGGCCTCGTTTGAGCCTTCTATCGATTACGTGGTCACCAAGATTCCACGTTTTACCTTTGAGAAATTTCCGCAGGCCGATGACCGCCTGGGTACCCAGATGAAATCAGTGGGCGAGGTCATGGCGATCGGGCGCAGTTTCCAGGAATCCTTCCAGAAAGCGTTGCGTGGCCTGGAGACGGGTGTCGATGGACTGGATGAAATCCTCGATCAGGATGAATTAAACGCCGAGCAACTGGAGGATATCTATCGCAAGGAATTGCGCCTGCCGGGTGCACACCGTGCCTGGTACCTGGCGGATGCTTTCCGTTCCGGTTACAGCGTGCAACGGTTGTTTGAATTGACCGCGATCGACCCGTGGTTCCTGGTGCAGGTTGAAGACATCGTCAAAACCGAGCAGTCACTCAAAACGCGTGATTTAAGCTCTATTTCTGCGCAAGAGTTTTTTAACCTGAAACGCAAGGGTTTTTCCGATCGTCGCCTGGCCAGGTTGCTTGAGGTCGATGAGTTGGAGGTGTCGACTGCAAGACGAAATCTCGATGTACGTCCGGTGTATAAACGCGTGGATACCTGTGCCGCGGAGTTTGCTTCATCAACCGCCTATCTCTATTCCAGTTATGAAATGGAATGTGAGGCCGATCCCTCGGACCGCGATAAAATTGTCGTGCTCGGCGGTGGCCCCAATCGAATCGGGCAAGGCATTGAATTCGATTACTGCTGCGTGCATGCGGCCATGGCCATGCGGGAAGACGGTTATGAAACCATCATGGTTAATTGCAACCCGGAAACCGTGTCCACCGATTATGACACCTCGGATCGCCTGTATTTTGAGCCGCTGACACTGGAAGACGTAATGGAGATTATTCATCTCGAGCAGCCCAAAGGCGTTATCGTACAGTTTGGCGGACAGACGCCGCTGAACCTGGCGCGCTCGCTGGAAGCTGCCGGCGTACCGATCGTGGGCACCACGCCGGATTCGATCGATCTGGCCGAGGATCGTGAGCGTTTTCAGCAAATGATTAACGACCTTAATTTGCGCCAGCCACCGAACCGCATAACATTCGATGAACAATCCTCGGCCAGGCTGGCCGATGAAGTGGGTTTTCCACTGGTGGTCAGGCCTTCTTACGTACTGGGTGGCCGGGCCATGGAAATTGTCTACGACCAGGAAGACCTGGCACGTTACATGACCGAGGCGGTGAAAGTGAGCCAGGATTCACCGGTATTGCTGGATCGTTTCCTGGATGATGCGGTCGAAGTGGATGTGGATGCTATCTGTGATGGCGAGAATGTCTTTATCGGTGGCCTGATGGAGCACATTGAACAAGCCGGTGTGCATTCCGGAGATTCTGCCTGTTCATTGCCACCCTATACCCTGCCGGCTCATATTCAACAGGAACTGTGTCGCCAGGTCGAGGCGATGGCTAAAGCGTTGCAGGTGGTTGGCTTGATGAATACACAGTTTGCCATTCAGGGTGAAGATGTCTATATCCTTGAAGTCAATCCACGGGCATCCAGAACGGTGCCTTTTGTGTCCAAGGCAACTGGTGTGCCGCTGGCCAAAATAGCCGCGCGTTGTATGGTGGGACAGTCATTGCCTTCGCAGGGTTGTGTTGACCAGGTGGTTCCGGATTTTGTCGCGGTGAAAGAATCGGTATTCCCGTTTGCGAAGTTCCAGGGCGTTGATCCCATCCTGGGGCCGGAAATGAAATCCACCGGTGAGGTTATGGGTGTGGGCAAGTCTTTCCCGGAGGCTTTTGCCAAGGGGTTGCTGGCCGCGGGTACTCTGTTGCCTTTAAGCGGCAAGGCCTTTATCAGTGTGCGCGAACCGGATAAGAAGAACGTGGCCCGGCTCGCTGAAAGTTTGATAAAGCAGGGTTTTTCCATCGTTGCCACCAGCGGTACCGCGCGTACCATTCAGCAGGCGGGGCTGGCCTGTCAGCAGGTTAACAAGGTCAAGGAAGGTCGCCCGCATATTGTCGACATGATTAAAAATGAAGAGATCTCTTTGATCGTGAATACCACGGAGGGCCGCTCAGCGATCGCGGATTCCTATGAAATCCGGCGTGAAGCGCTTATGCACGGGGTGAGTTATACTACAACGTTGGCAGGCGGGTTGGCCACCAGCATGGCTATCGATCATCGTGATGTCAAAGAAGTCTACCGCTTGCAAAGTTTGCATTCGGGTTGAACATCCCCTATTTTTATCTTTTTAAATTTATCAATCAGGCAGTTTTATGAGTCAGGTTCCCATTACGGCCGCAGGCGCGGAACGTTTAAAAGAAGAGTTAAAAGAACTGAAGTCGGTCAAACGTCCGGCTGTAATCGAAGCCATTGCCGTTGCCCGTGAGCACGGTGATTTGAAGGAAAATGCCGAGTACCATGCAGCGCGCGAACAACAGGGTTTTATTGAAGGCCGTATCAAGGAACTGGAAGCCGTGGTCTCAAATGCGCAACTGATTGATGTTACCAAGTTGCCGCAGACCGGCCGGGTGGTTTTCGGTTGCACGGTGGATCTGGTCGATATTGAAACCGAAGAAGCGGTGACCTACCAGATTGTGGGCGATATCGAAGCCGATATCAGTCATAACCGCATCGCCATCAGTTCCCCGATAGCGCGAGCCTTGATCGGGAAGGAAGAGGGGGAGGATATAGTGTTCGAAGCCCCGGGTGGCACCAAGGAGTATGAGATTTCTGCGGTGCATTACCGCTAGATTTTTTAGCCCTTAAGTATTTTGTTAAAGTGCTGACTGTCCGGGTTTTGTCGAAATACAACCACGACATGACCAATCGTCTGGATCAGATCGGCTTTCAGAAAATCACAGATTTCTTCGATAAGCGCTTTTTTGTCGGTTTTATCCAGCGCCGGTATGCGAATCTTGATCAGTTGATGATGGTTGATCGCGGCTTCCAGTTCATCTAACACGTTTTCACTTAATCCGTGCTGACCTATCATGACCACCGGTTTTAGTTTCAAGCGATGAGATTCGGCTCTTAAGTTGCGTACCTGTAGACTGGATAAAGACATATAAGGTTTCTAATGTGATAAAACGGGCGCGGATTCTAACATAGCTGTGTAATATTAATCGATATTGAATATGGGTAAGTCTAAAAGCTCTCACCGTTGGTTGCAGGAACATCATTCGGACCCTTTTGTGTTACAGGCACGCAAGGAAGGTTATCGTTCGCGAGCCGTTTACAAATTGATCGAGCTGCAGGAAAAAGACCATTTCTTGAAACCCGGGCAATTTGTTATAGACCTGGGTGCAGCTCCCGGAGGCTGGACCGAATTTGCTAGCCAGTTCAGTCATCAAAATGGCCGTATTATTGCCGTCGACCTGCTTCCGATCGAACCGATTGCAGATGTAGATATCATTCAGGGTGATTTTACCGAGCAGGGCGTATTGAACCAGATTTTAAGCCTGGTGGATAATTCTCCGGTTGATCTTGTTTTATCAGATATGGCCCCCAATATTAGTGGTATTGAAACCGTGGACCAGCCCAAATCGATGTATCTGGTTGAGCTGGCGTTTGATCTTTCTCTTCAGGTGTTGGACAAAAAAGGCAGTTTTGTGGTCAAAATGTTCCAGGGAGAAGGTTTTGATGAAATGGTTAGAGAGTTCAGGAAGATTTTTAAAGCTGTCCGCTTTCGCAAACCGAAGGCTTCACGGCCACGATCCAGGGAGGTTTACGCGGTCTGCCAGGGATTGAAATAAGCTATAGTTGAAATAGTCTTTTAAAACTGTATTCAATATGGCAGTTGTGCCAGAATACAGAACAACTTGTTAAATAAGAGTCAAGTACGATTAGGTAAACATTGTGAATGATGTAGCAAAAAATTTAATTCTATGGGTTGTCATTGCGGTAGTCCTGTTGTCGGTTTTCCAGAATTTCGGCGACCGCAGTTCATCCGGTAGAAACATGATTTATTCCGAATTCCTGTCACAGGTCAGGTCGGGGCAGGTCAGTGAAGTCCTGATCGAAGGTCAGCAGATTACCGGTAAACTGATCAGTGGTTCCACCTTTTCCACCTACAGCCCGGAAACCAATAATTCCCCCCTGATCGGTGACCTGGAAAAGGCCGGTGTGCAGATTATGTCCAAACCGCCCGAGCAGCCATCGTTGCTGGCGCACATGTTTATCAGCTGGTTTCCATTCATAATTCTGATTGGCTTATGGATATTTTTCATGCGCCAGATGCAGGGTGGCGGCGGCGGTCGTGGCGCCATGTCGTTTGGTAAGTCCAAGGCACGCCTGCTCGGCGAAGACCAGGTCAATGTGACCTTCAATGATGTAGCCGGCGTCGATGAAGCCAAGGAAGATGTGGCCGAACTGGTCGATTTTCTAAGTGACCCGTCCCGTTTCCAGAAACTGGGCGGCAAGATTCCCCGTGGCGTGTTGATGGTGGGTTCACCCGGTACCGGTAAAACCCTGCTCGCCAAGGCCATTGCCGGTGAAGCCAAGGTGCCTTTTTTCACTATCTCCGGTTCCGATTTTGTTGAAATGTTTGTCGGTGTCGGCGCCTCGCGTGTACGCGATATGTTTGAACAGGCCAAGAAACACAGCCCCTGTATCATCTTTATCGATGAAATCGACGCGGTGGGGCGTCATCGTGGTGCCGGCCTGGGCGGTGGTCACGACGAGCGTGAACAGACTCTGAACCAGTTGCTGGTTGAAATGGATGGTTTTGAAGGCAATGAAGGTGTCATTGTGATTGCTGCCACTAACCGTCCCGATGTTTTGGATCCTGCACTGTTGAGACCCGGTCGTTTTGACCGCCAGGTGGTGGTGCCTTTACCCGATGTGCGTGGACGTGAACATATTCTCAAGGTGCACATGCGCAAGGTACCGGCTGCCGATAATGTCGATGCGATGGTGATTGCACGTGGTACCCCGGGATTTTCCGGCGCCGATCTGGCCAACCTGGTCAATGAAGCTGCGTTGTTTGCCGCGCGTGCCAATAAAAAACTGGTCAGTATGGAAGAATTCGAGCGCGCCAAGGACAAGATCATGATGGGTGCAGAACGTAAGTCCATGATCATGAAAGACGAAGAGAAAAAACTCACTGCGTATCACGAGGCAGGTCATGCCATTGTCGGTCGACTGGTGCCGGAGCATGACCCGGTTTACAAGGTGTCGATTATTCCACGTGGACGTGCACTGGGTGTCACCATGTTCCTGCCGGAGGATGATCGTTACAGTTACAGCAAGAAACATCTGGAAAGCCAGATCTCCAGCCTGTTTGGTGGGCGTATTGCGGAAGAGCTAATTTTTGGTAATGATGCTGTGACTACCGGTGCCTCTAACGATATTGAGCGGGCCACAGAACTTGCGCGAAATATGGTGACAAAATGGGGCTTGTCAGATCGAATGGGGCCACTCACATATACCGAAGATGAAGGTGAAGTATTTCTGGGTAAGTCAGTTACTAAAAGCAAGATGGTGTCGGATGAGACAGCGCAAGCCATTGATTCTGAAATCCGCGGTATCATCGATCGTAATTATGAGCGCGCAGACAAAATCCTCAATGAAAACATGGAAAAACTGCACATGATGGCCGATGCCTTGATGAAATATGAAACCATCGATCTTGGCCAGATAGACTCAATTATGGATGGCAAGGAGCCGGGGCCTCCCTCAGACTGGAGCAGCTCTGATTCGAGTGGTCCTTCGGATAGCGGCGGAGCCCCCAAAGCAGCTAAAACCGAGGAAAAGAAAAAGGATGAAAAGGCGGATCTGTCTGATCCGGCCAGCTCACACTAGAAAATGATGAAGACCGGTTTAACCGGTCTTCGTTTTTCCATTCGGAAAACATGATAGATTTTTCGAACATAAACCTCATGGGTGTGATTAATACCACGCCCGATTCATTTTCAGATGGCGGTCAATTCCTGGACACCTCAAAAGCCGTCAAACAAGCTCTGATCATGATAGAGCAGGGTGTCGATATTCTCGACATAGGCGGGGAATCAACCCGCCCAGGGGCTGCTGCTGTTGCCGTTGATGAAGAGCTACGTCGCACCCTTCCGGTTATCAAGGAAGTTCGCAAGTTATCCGATATCCCCATCTCCATTGATACCAGTAAAGCCGAAGTCATGCTTGCGGCCGCTGACGTCGGTGCAGACCTTATCAACGATGTGTGGGCGTTAAGACGTGAAGGTGCGCTGGAAGCTGCCAAAAAAACCGGGTTGCCAGTCTGCCTGATGCACATGCGCGGCGAACCAGCAACCATGCAGGAAGATCCCCAATACCAAAATGTGGTTCTGGAGGTTAGGCATTTTTTACGGGAGCGTCTGGACATGGCGCTAGATGCCGGCATTCCTAAGAAAAAATTATTGATTGATCCGGGGTTTGGGTTCGGTAAAAGCCTACAACAGAATCTGCAGTTGTTGAATGCATTGCCGGATTTCAAATCCATGGGTTTTCCGCTGCTTGTCGGTCTGTCGCGTAAAAGCATGATCGGTACAATTCTCGATAAACCCGTCGAGGAAAGACTTTTTGGTAGTATCTCGGCTGCCGTTATTGCTGCCATGTTGGGGGCGAATATTATACGTGTGCACGATGTCGCAGAAACCCACGACGCCCTGGCTATACTCAAAGCCTTAAAATCAATGTCGAAATAAAAGAGAGTTTAAATGTCACGTCGTTATTTTGGAACGGATGGTATACGCGGCCGTGTTGGTCAGGAACCGATGACAGCCGAATTTGTCATGAAACTGGGTTGGGCGGCCGGCAAGGTGTTGTCAAAACAGGATAAAGGCCACGTGGTAATCGGCAAGGATACCCGAATATCCGGTTACATCTTTGAAGCGGCTCTGGAAGCCGGTATAGCTGCTGCGGGTCTTGATGTCACCATGATGGGTCCTATTCCCACCCCGGCCGTGGCTTATATGACGCAGGCGCAGCGCGCGACGGCCGGTATCGTCATCAGTGCATCCCACAACCCTTATTACGATGATGGGGTCAAGTTCTTCAATGGCGATGGTTTCAAGTTGCCGGATGAAACGGAGCTTGAAATTGAACAGATGATGGATCAACCCATGAAAATGGTGGAATCGAGGGACCTTGGTAAGGTCTATAAAATGGAAGACTCGCGTAGTCGTTATATCGAGTTTTGTAAAAATTCGATTCCATTTCGTACCACGTTAAAAGGGCTCAAGATTGTGCTGGATTGCGCGCATGGGGCGACCTATCATGTGGCGCCGGCTATCTTTCGTGAATTGGGCGCCGATGTTATAGAACTGGGGGTTAGTCCGAATGGCTTAAATATCAACAAGGATTGCGGGGCGCTGCACCCGGAAAATATGCGTTCCACTTTACTCGAGTATCAGGCTGATCTTGGCATTGCCTTCGATGGCGATGGCGATCGGGTTATGATGATGGATGCCAGTGGGGAAGTGATGGATGGCGATGAAATACTGTTCGTTATCGCTAAAAGTCAGCTGGTAAGCGGTGGTTTAAGCGGCGGAGTTGTGGGCACCCTGATGACCAATCTGGGTCTGGAGCATGCGTTGAAAACCCAGGGTATACCGTTTGAACGTGCCAATGTGGGTGATCGTTACGTCCTGGAAAAACTTAAAGCCAAGGGCTGGTTCATCGGTGGTGAGTCATCCGGTCACATTATCGCGTTAAATCAAACTACCACCGGGGATGGCATTATTGCAGCCCTGCAGGTGCTGGCCTGGATGGTGGACAAGGGTCTGAGCCTGGCAGAGGCGAGAATGGGCATGCAGAAATATCCGCAATGCATGGTCAATGTACCGATGAAATCAAAAATCAATCCGGACGACTTTCCGCAAATTCAGGATGCGGTAAAAACTGCCGAGAGTGAGCTCTCCAGCAAAGGACGTGTTTTATTGCGTCCCTCGGGTACCGAGCCTTTGATCAGGGTCATGGTGGAAGGGCAGGATATCGGTCAGGTGGATAACCTGGCACATCAAATTGCAGATTCCGTCAAGGCAGCCGCTGAAGCATAAATTCCTTGCGATTTATTCTGTAAAGTCACTTAGTCATTGATTTATAGGGCAGAGACAAGTACTCTTTGCGCCCATTTTATATTGAGCGAGAGCTCTACTGCTAAATTTCGAGACTATTGAGGTAAAACATGCGTCGCACCCTGATTGCCGGTAACTGGAAAATGAATGGCTCTTTACAGAGCATTACTGAATTAATGGATGGCATTAAAGCCGGTTTGAACGAGGTCGATAATGCCGATATGGCAGTATGTCCTCCAGCGGTTTACCTGATGAAAGTCAAAGGTTTGATTGGTGAGGCAAACATCGGTCTCGGTTCGCAGAATATCTGCGATCAGGCCTCTGGCGCCTATACCGGCGAACTGGGGCCTTCCATGCTTAAGGAAGCCGGCTGCAAATATGCCATTATTGGCCATTCAGAGCGTCGCAGCCTGTATGGTGAATCCGATGAGCTGGTTGCCAAGCGCCATGCGATGGCGGTTGAATCGGGTATTACGCCAATTTTATGTATTGGCGAAACCCTGGAAGAGCGTGAGTCGGGTGTGACTGAAGCGGTCGTTGCGCGACAGCTGGATGCGGTTATCGATACCCAGGGTATTGAAGCGATCGGAAAATGTGTAATCGCTTATGAACCTGTGTGGGCCATAGGCACCGGTAAAACGGCCACTCCGGAACAGGCCCAGGCCGTGCATGCTTTTATCCGTGCTAAGTTATCGGCACTGAGCACCCATATTGCTGACAATGTCCAGATTCTTTATGGCGGTAGCATGAATGCCGCAAATGCCAAGGATTTGCTATCTCAACCTGATATCGATGGCGGCCTGATCGGTGGTGCTTCCTTAAAGGCTGAAGACTTCCTGGCCATTGGAAAATCTGCCTGACAAACGATAAACACATAAAGAGAAAACGATGCAAAATTTAAATGCACTGTTACTGATTGTCCAGGTGTTACTGTCAGTCGGTTTAATAGGATTGATACTGATACAACATGGCAAGGGTGCTGATGCAGGGGCTGCTTTTGGCAGTGGTGCTTCAGCGACGGTATTTGGCGCCAAGGGTTCAGGGAATTTTCTGACCAGGGCAACCTCGATACTGGCGGCCCTGTTTTTTATTACCTGTCTATCGCTGGCCTACCTGGCCAGTCATCGTGAAGGGCCAAACAGCGTGATGGAGTCGGTTGTGGATAGTCAAACCCTGGAGCAGCCTGCGACCATTCTAACTCAGCCTGAGACATCTGATTTACCACCTGCTAATACTGCTGCGCAAGATT
>JANTFY010000075.1 GCA_024763185.1 Gammaproteobacteria bacterium
TTCCGCCTTGGCATCTATCACCGCCTGGGCCAGGATATCGGGCTCAAACTTGGCAATAAACTTGTTCGCACCTACCCGGTCAACCATGCTCTGGTTAAACACGCCACTCATGGATGTGTGCAGGATAATGTAAATGTGTTTCAGGCGCTCATTGGACCTGACCTCGGTGGTAAAGGTATACCCGTCCATTTCCGGCATTTCGATATCCGAAATAACCATGGCCAGGCGATCCAGTTTAGGATCCTCCTCGCTCACCCAGGACTTCAATAATTCCAGTGCTTCTTTACCGTCCTTGGTGGTCACGGTTTCCATCTTTAAATCCTCTTGCAGGGTTTTACAGACCTGCTTGCGAGCCACCAGCGAATCATCGGAAACCAGGATCAGGTTCTTTTCCGTTTCTGCCTCGGTGTCAAATGATTCGAGCACATCCTCGGATACATGTTCCTTGGCGCCCACCACTTCCGCCAGTACCCTTTCCACATCGATGACTTCAACCATTTGCTCGTTGACGTAGGTTACCGCGGTCAGGTAACTGGCACCGGCCGTGCCCGATGGCGGCGGCAGCATGTCTTTCCAGTTAAGATTTACGATTCGATCGACTTCCCTGACCAGGAAGCCCTGCACGCTGCGGTTATATTCCGAAATAATAACGAAGGCATTTTGAATATCATCGATCGGCCGACCACCGATAGCCATACTCAGGTCCATGATACTGATAGTCTGTCCTCGAATATTCGAGATACCCCGGACCACGGGATGAGACTGGGGCACATTCGATAAAGTCGGGCATTGCAGCACTTCCCTGACCTTAAATACGTTGATGCCATACAGTTGCTGCCCATGCAGTCTGAACATTAGCAATTCGAGCCGGTTGCGACCGGCCAACTGAGTGCGCTGATCGACACTCGCCATTACACCTGACATGAAAATATCCTCAATAAATTGTTAGGGGGCTATGCTCGATGACTTTTTGTCCAGCGACAAGGCAGTCATCTCTTTCCTGCGAAGCACCCGGTTAACAGTTAATCGGCCCTTTCCAACTTTACTTTAGGAATAAAACTCGAGCCATCCTGGCATCAATATTGCTTTATTTCTATTAACCTTCAATAAAGCGATAAATTCATGATTTTAGTCGGATTTCTGACAGACCCGTCTTTGCCCTTAATGCCTGCCAGGGCAGCTGTGTTGAGTATAGTAGAAATGTATAAAACCGGGCTGTCAGTGCTTGTTATTCTGTTGGCCTCTGTGCTCGGCTTTAACCCGTCTTTTGCGTCTGACAGCCAAAGCCTGGCATCAATCCAGCTGCAAAGTGAGGCTTTTATTGCCAAGTACCCTTATTCATCACCCTATGCAGCCCAATTTGAGCTGTCCCGGCTGGATAAGCGACTCAAATTAAAAGCCTGCGCCAAACCCCTGGCCATCAGTTTCACGCGACCGGATAAAGTCATGGGTAACACCTCATTAACCGTTCGTTGTGAAACGCCGGTTAACTGGCAGATCCATTTGCCCGTTCGTATCGATATCTATGATGACGTGCTGGTCAGTAAAACCCCTTTATCAAAAGGTCAAATAATTGACGCCCGAGACGTGGTTTTGCGTAAAGAAAATATTGCGCGCCTGAACCAGGGCTTTTTGCGTCAAACCAAAACATTGGAAAACCTTGAAATAAAACGTAATTTACCGGCTCAAAGCATCCTCACCCCGGCTCTACTGAGTCCGCGTAAACTGGTAAAAGCAGGCCAGAAAGTGACCATTATGCTGGAAATGCAGGGTATGCAGATAAAAACCAGTGGATTTGCTTTACAATCGGCAAGCCGCGGACAGACGATTAAGGTTCGCAACAGCCGATCCAACAAGATCGTTGAGGGCATAGTAGAGGGCTATGGGCAAATAAGGGTAACGCTTTAATTTAAAAAAAAGACTAAACTTTATTTAACTTCGGCCGATATACAGGATGGATAGATAGAATCTGGGTAACAACGGGAGCCAAAAATGACTGATGCAATCAATAGTAACAACCGGGTAAAAGCACCGAATCCGCCAGCGGATAATCGGGCCGGCCCCTCCTCCAACAACACGGCCAAAAGTGACAAGAGCGCTCCGGCTTCCGCCGTGGTGGAACTGTCTTCTGATCAGGTCCTGAAAGAAATGAAGCGCCTGCCCGAAGTCAACAGCAGCCGTGTTGAATCCATCAAGAATGCACTGGCCAGGGGTGAATACAAACCCGACCCTGAGGTGATCGCCCGGAATTTTTCGGAAATTGAGAAACTGTTGCCCTGAGGCTCACCATGATTTCACCCCAGCACCGTCAATGCGCCGCCCATTTGCAACCGTTACTGCAACACCAGTTCGATCATATTTCTTCCTACATTGACTACCTGGATCGTATCAAACAGACCATTACCGCGGGTGACATAGAGGCTCTCCACCCACTGCTGAGTGAAAACCCCATTGACCTTGCGATGATCGAACAACATCGTAAACAGGTGTTCGCCTTACTGCCAATATATCAGTTCGACGGCACTGAGCAGGGATTGCAGGACTGCCTGCAGGCATTGAAAAACCCTTCTTTAACAAAACTCAACGAGTCGCTGGAAAAGCAAATGAAACAGCTGGAAAAATCCCTGTTGATCAATGATTTATTAATTCGCAAAAACCAGGAAAGGGTGCAGAAATCAATTCAGATTCTGTCCGGTCATGGTATTTCCGGCGAGTCAGCTACCTATTCTCGCCAGGGTTTAAGCAAACCATCTGATAAAAACAAACGTACCCTCGCCCTCGCCTGATCCTGCAGATAAAGCTGAGGTAAGCATAATTATACGAAAGATATAAACAGCTTTAACAGCTAAACAGCGCTGATCCGTCCGTGGGCAAGGCTTTGGGTCGGGCGACACCATAACCCTGGGCATAATCCACACCCACTTCATTGAGGGCTTTCAAAATCTCATCATCTTCAACGAATTCGGCAATGGTTTTCAGCCTGAGTACACTGCCGATATTATGAATCGATTCCACCATGGCACGGTCAATCGGATCAACGGCCATATCCTTGACAAAGGCACCGTCTATCTTGAGATAATCCACGGCCAGGGACTTGAGGTAGGCGAACGAACTCAAACCGCTGCCAAAATCATCCAGCGCGAAGCGGCAGCCAATCTGTTTAAGCTCATCAATAAATAACTGTGCCTGCGACAGGTTACTGATGGCCGAGGTTTCGGTAATTTCAAAACAAATGCGATCCGGTGGTATCTGGTGATGATCCAGTAACTGTTTCACCCGGTACAACAAGTTATCATCGGCCAGCGATTGGCCGGAAAGATTGATGGCAAAAACGTCCTGTCCACTGAAGTCCCAGTGCTGATCCATCCATGCGAACAGGTGCTCTATAACCCAGGTATCAATCTTGGCCATCAACTGGTAGCGTTCTGCCGAAGGTATGAAGGCCCCGGGCGGGACTGTCTCGCCCTGCTCTCCAATCATCCTGATTAAAATCTCATAATGCACACTGTCGTTTTCGGCACGATTTAAAGGTACGATGGGCTGATAGTGTAACTGAAAGCGGTTGTTTTCCAGTGCATTCTGGATACGCACCACCCATTGAGCCTCTCCCCGGCGTTGCGAGATTTCCTTATCATCCTGGCTGTAAATATGCACCCGGTTGCGGCCGGCTTCCTTGGCCGCATAACAGGCAGAATCGGCCGCTTTAAAAACGTCTTCAAGATCGGTACTGGTGGCATCAATCATCACCAGGCCAATACTGACACCGATCTGGAATGACTGGCCGCCCCAGCCAAAACGGAAATCTTCGACCGCCGCGCGAATCTCCTCAGCCACGTTAACCGCCGGCCCCAGTGCGCATTTATTGAGTATCACGGCAAATTCATCGCCACCCAAACGGGCCAGAGTGTCTGCGCCCCGTATCTGGGTACGGAAAATATCCGCCAACTGCCGCAGCAGTTCATCGCCGGCCACATGCCCGCAGGTATCGTTCACCACCTTGAATTTATCCAGATCCATAAAACACAGGCAGTGCTCGGAGCCTTCATTGCGTGCCTTGTCAATCACCTGATCGAGCTCGCGTTCAAATTCGCGCCGATTGACCAGCTGGGTTAATTCATCATGGCTGGCCTGCCAGGACAGGCGACTCGCCAGGCGGTGCGATTTACTCACGTCCCTGAAGATCATCACGGCGCCTACCGTGTCACCCACCTGGTTATGAATCGGACTGGCCACCTGATGAATCACCAGCCGATTGCCATTCTTATCAATCAGTACATCTCCGGAAATAGAGTCGACCTGCTGCCCGGTCGAGATACATTCGAACACCGGCAGGTTTTTACGCTCTGACTGGATAGTGATGACGCGGTCCAGGCGCTGGTTGATCAGTTCTTCATGGCTATACCCGGTCAACTTCATTGCGGCCGGATTTAAGAAATTGATCTGCCCGATGATGTCGGTGGTAATCACGCCATCTGCAATACTGCTCAATGTAACCTGAGCCTGCTCTTTTTCGCGGTACAAAGCCTCCTGGGCGAGCTGCCGCTCGGTAATATCCTTGATGGTGACGATATATTGCAGCTCTTCATCTTCAAATATGGTATTGATAGCAACATCCGAATAAAAGAGTTCTCCGCCGGATTTTAGAGACTTCACCTGCTCGATGAACTTGAGGGGCTTGCCATTTTTATTTTGACTGATTAACAGGTCAAAGCGGCGGTTAAACGGCGCGGGAAACAGCACCGACAGGGGTTTGCCAAGAATTTCATACTCTGAATAACCAAACATCTGCTGAGCAGACAGGTAGAACCCACTGATTCTTCCCAGGCGGTTGAGGATCACAATCGCATCCAGCGTATTGTTAAGAATGGTCTGCAGCTGCGACTCCTGTTCGCGCGCCCTGCTGGCCATGCTTTCCAGTTCCAGAGTGGTTTTTTTAAGTGATTGTTCGTGCAGGTCGCCCTCGGTTAAATCGCGGATCTGGATCATGCACCAGTCATTATCCTTTAACTCTACCGGTGTCACACTAATGGAATGGTGAATCCGCTTATTCAATCGGAAATCCTGTTTTGAACGGTACAGGGGTAATTCCGCACTGTGTAAGCGTGCCGACAGAATGGAACTCAAGTTTTTTGACAGCGCAAACTGAATAGCCTGTTGAATGCGTTTGTTCAGTCCCTGAAAAACATCCGCGAAGCGATGACCCAGCACCGCCTCCCGCTCGATAAAACTGTACTCAACCATCCACTTGTTCCAAACAGCCACTTCACCTTTATGGTTTAATACCACCAGGCCGGCATTCATAGCATCAAACACCGAGGCATCCGTCACAAGTCTTTCGAGTTTTTGTGGAATATTTTCCTTCACGATTTAATACGGATGAAAATGGAATCTATACTGGCCCAAGCCATGGCAACCGGGTCCACAGCAAATAGCATTCAAGGTTTTGTCTTTTAATGCAGACATTCAATTCAATCACAAATAATTCTGAGGCTTTTTCTTCGTCACAAAATACAGCCAGCAACTGATCGGTATGGCCTCGAGACAACAAAGGCAATTGAGTGCCGATCACCCCCTTGAGAATCTGTGAGTAACTGCTTAAGCAACTGTTGATGATGATATTCCCGACTTCGCTTAACGCTTCCTCTTCCATTTCACTGAGTTCACGTAAGCGGGTGGCCTCTTCCAGTATCCCGCGCACAAGCGAGCGGCTGTTTTCATCACTGATAAAATAGATTGCATGCCCCTCAACAAAGCCATTCAAGCGCTGGCTTATCGCTACCCAATCGAGACTGGATTTATCCAATAACGATGGCAGCTGTTTTATGGTTGTCACCTGTGCAGACACGGCTGAAACCTGGACTTCCTGCGGGCACAGTGTCGAAATCATGCCGGCCGCTTCCAGCAAGGCAATATCCGTAATCTGATTGAGTTCCTGGCTTTGGTCAGTCAATTCGGCAGGCTTCATTTTTATGAATTTGCATAAGTTGCTCGAGGTCTTTAACAGTGCACAGCGTAACAGGTTATAAAAGAGCCCGAAAAATCCAGATACGCCTACGCTGCGAACTCTACTCAATGCGACGGAGGGTTCTTTAACCTTTCAGAAAGTATAGGAGGAATAGGTGATTTTGCCGAAAAATCTGAGGGCACAAAAAACCCCATAAACTACGATGGGGTTAATCCACAAACATTAATATCAGGAGGGTAATATTGATTATAGGTAGAGCATGTCGAGCTGCTGAGACCCAGTTCTCATTCCTCTGTTTCAGCCGGATGGAACGATTCATAACCCCAGATATCGGTGTCGAATCCCTGTTCCCTCAGGTGTTCTCCTCGAACCGACAGGTAACGCTGAAAACTGGGGTACTCATGGTAGGCCTGATCCAGCACATAGGCCAGGGATGACTGGAAATGGAAAGTTTTCAGGAAACCTTCTATACGGTGGACTTCCCGGCCTTCACTATCAAAAAACACCACGCTCGGCGAATAGTTGATATTCAATTGACGCGCATAGTCGCGCTGCGTCATACGTTGCCCATCCAGCGTGGTCAGCGGCGCATCGGAATGAATATTCAGCTGCACATTATTCATCTTTTCCACCAGATCTCTGGTCGCTGGGTCCGTCAATACCCGTTGGTGTATGGTTTCGCACTCCTTGCATGAGGGTGATTCAAAATACAGCGCCAGCGGTTTATCTGATGAATTGATCAGGCGCTTTAGATCAGAATTTGCAACAAAAAAATCTTCGGCTATCAAACTGCCCTGCTGTACGGGTTGCCGGGTAGCCAGAAATTCATTGAAGGATAAGTCCCGTTCTTTTTTTTGCGCCACAAATTCCAGCGCCTGTTGAAATTGTTGCGGTGGGTAATAGCCATTCAAGCGTAACGCGACCTTACCTTTTTCATCGAGAAACACTATTGTCGGGGTGTATTGAACCTTCAAGGCTTCTGCAAAGGTTTTTTCACTGAAAGTCTTACCGCCAACTGAGACGATTTCGCGGTCTCCCCACATATTAATTTCGACGCCATCGAAGTGTTTTTTGATATAGGCCTGTTGTTCAGGGAGGGTAAAATTCTCCTCCACCAGCCTTGCACAGTAAGGGCAACCTTCCTGATGAAAATAAATCATCACACGTTTATTGTGCTGCGCAGCCTCGGCGACATCCTCCTCGAATTCGAGAAAACTGTCCTTGAACCAGGCCGGAATCTCAGACATTTCCGCTCCGAGATAGGCCCCGGGCTTTTGTTCAATGGCCTTAACGGGCAGGCTTAACAGCAATACAATGAGAATCAGGTATTTCATCGGTATAAAGGCTCACTCAATAGGGCTGGATTGATACAGGTTAACCCGAGTGGTGATGAAATCAAGTACTCATTTAATAGTGAACAGCCCCTAAGCAACCTTGAAATTGACAATCAACTCCCTGAGACGTTGAATTTCTTCGTTGATGTTATGCGTGGCTTCAACACTTTTTAGGGTGGATTGACTGGTCTGGCTGGCTATCGCCGATATACTGGTCACACTCTGGTCGAGTAATACGGAAGTATCCGCCTGTTCGCGAATGGCCTGTTCGATGCCTGTTCCCATATCGTGTATTTCAGCCACACTACCGGTAATCCTGTTCAACACCTCATTGGCATCGCTAGCCGACTGAACACTGTTGCCAGTCTGCTCTCGGGTTTCATGAATGACCTGAACCGCGGCCTTTGACTGGTTTTGCAAGCGATCGATAATTGCCCGGATTTCTTCGGTGGACTCCTGGGTTCTTTGAGCCAGTGTCCTGACTTCATCCGCCACCACGGCAAAGCCGCGTCCCTGCTCACCGGCCCGTGCGGCCTCGATCGCAGCGTTGAGGGCCAGCAGATTGGTTTGTTCCGCTATGCTGGTAATCACCTCCAGCACCTGCCCCACTTGTACACTGTCTGTTTCCAGCTCATTGATCACTGACGATGCCTGGTCAATTTTATTGGCAATCGCATTAATACTGCTGGCCGCCTGGCCGACAACCTGCCTGCCGGCATCCGCTTTTTCACGCGCGTCATTGGCCAAAGAAAGTGATTCCTGTGTCGTGGTGGATACAAGTTCATTTTTTTGCTTTAGGTTTTCCACCGCTTCCACAATCCGGCTGATATCCTGATATTGCTGATTCACCCCCTGTTCTGCCTGGTCAAGGGATTCTGCAGCCTGGGTGGCTCGCTGAATAACATGATCAGCGACAGATATGACACCGGAGATCATTTGACTGACATTTTTCAGCATTTGGTTATAGGCCTGCACGGTCTGTCCGACTTCGTTGTCACCATAATCCTGATCTATAGCCTGCGTAAAATCACCCTTGCTGACATGCTGCAAATGCAATCCGAGTTCTTTCAGTCGATCCATTAACAGTGTTTTACCGAACAGACGACCAAGCATGATCATGATTATCAGCATAACGGTTGAGACCATTGAAATCTTTTGTAATTTAGAAACCGTGGCATTGGAGGATGCTGCCATCATACCCACGGCTTTATTCATTTCTTTTAATACAACCGGCGATAGTTGCTTGATCCGTTGTGCACCGACTTGTGGATCGTTGCTATATTTCAGAATTTCCACCTTGTAGTCTTGCCACAACTGCTCAACATGCTTCAATTGTTGCCGTATCTGCGGGTCTTCCACCGCGGGCATTCCCGTTTGCGGGTTACCTTTGAGAAGTTGTTGATGAGAGCGTTCAAACAGGTCGATTGTTTTGTGCATGGTTTCAGCAGCCTCAACCTTTTGCGCCACCAGTAAGGCTTCTTTTGCCAGGCGCTGACTCAACATACGTTGTCTGCCGGCAATATCGACCACGCTCGCATCAACACCAAGCGTGATGAATTGCGAGGTCATCAGTATGGCCGTAATCAACAGAATCACTAAAAACGACACCATGAACTGCATCTCGATGGATTTGATTCCAATAGCGCTGAAGATGCCTGAAATGATTCTGATTATCTGGTCGCCTATCGCCTTCATACCTACCTCTCCTGAAAAGTGTCATGAATTTCTACTGTTTAAGTATAGAAAGCAGAAACTCACTGTATGAGAAAATTTCTAACTCCAGTCATACTCGGACAAGAAATACCGGGAACCCATGCAAATACAAACTTCACCTGGTGGTGAGATGCCTTTAAATGGGCAAACTCGGCATCTCGGACGTCACAACGTAAACAGCGAGTTAAAGTCTATAATTGGGCTATCGGCAGATAAGCAGATAAATGAATATTTTTAGAGCAAAAAAAAAGACGGGCCAGGGGCCCGTCAAAACAATCACCAAGAGGATAAAACAGGTTAGTTAAACTAACCCAGGCCGTTTCCAAGGAGGAGGAGAG
>JANTFY010000076.1 GCA_024763185.1 Gammaproteobacteria bacterium
ATTGCCGGTGCCATCCGGCAGCACCGTGTAAAGCTCGTTGTCATTATCGGTATCCTGATCAGCATGGTAGGCAATCCGGCTGCTGTCCGGTGCCCATTGAAAACCAGAAAATACAATACCGCCTGTTACCAGGGTGCCGTTGATCTTGGTATTGCCGGTGCCATCCGGCAGCACCGTGTAAAGCTCAAAGACATCATTTGTATCCTGATCGGCATGATAGGCGATCCGGCTGCTGTCAGGCGCCCATCGAAAAGAAAAGAAGCTTACATCGCCGTCAGTCACCAGGGTACCGTTGACCCTGGTATTGCCGGTGCCATCTGGCTGCACCGTGTATAGCTCATTGACAGTATCGGTATCCTGGTCAGCTCGATAGGCAATCCGGCTACTGTCAGGTGCCCATTGAAAATCTTTGAATACATCGCCGCCTGACACCAGGGTGCTATTGACCCTGGTATTGCCGGTGCCATCCGGCAGCACCGTGTAAAGTTCATTGACACCATCGGTATCCTGATCAGCGAGATAAACCATACGGCTGCTGTCGGGTGCCCATTGAATAGCGTTGGTTACATCGCCGCCTGCCACCAATTCTCCGGACACTTTAACCGGCGGTGAACCATCCAGCAGGCTGACCACGAACAGCTCGTTAATACCATCGGTTTCCAGGTCACCCAATATGGCCACCTTGGTTCGGTCGGGTGAAATAATAAAATCCACTACATCTCCTGAAGAACTTCTCGGACCGGCCAGCTTTTCGGTGAGATTTTGATCCTTGCCAGTACGGAACAGTTCAGCCATGGTGTCAATATTGGCATCAGCAGTGTAAATCAGGCCATCGAAACTGCTTGAAGACTGCGCGCATAAAAACTCGGTATCGGTAACTTCATTGGTTTCGAGAATACTATTGCCGTTGTTATCGATACCGGCTTCGATACGAGTACCGCCGAATGAGCAATTAGTGCCTGGAGGTTCATCGGACAGGGCGATTAGGCTATTGAGGCCATCTGATCCATCCGTCCCATTGACGCCATCCTGACCGTCAACTCCATCTTGACCATCGGCACCGGCAAGACCATCTGTACCATCTTCACCGTTACAGATGATTTCAGAGGTATCCACTTCATTGGCATCCAACTCACCGTTACCATTTTCATCTATGCCTGTATCAACCGCGATACCCCCTGCAGGACAATCGGCTCCAGGCAATATGATACGTGCTGAGGCTACGGTGGAATTTTGACCATCAGCGGTATTAACATCATCAGAATCGCTTCCTCCACCACCGCCACAGGCAGTAAGAAAAAAAGCCAGAAAACAAAGATTGAGGGTTAAGTTTACAGGTGGGTGTTTGGTTGAAATATCCATCTTCAGTCCCCTTTTGATTGATCGTTTTCGGACTAATGTACTCTTGCAGGTTATTTCTATCAATAATAAATAATTAGGGTCAGGTACACATATAGTTAATATAATCCGACTAAATGTAATTATCGTAAATTGATTGGATGACTCCAAACGCCACAAACTTGTAATTCAAGGTTGCATACCTGAATGTCTCTGATGGGTCATGAACAGCCAAATTCTGAAATTGAATAAATGACCACAATGTCCATGGACTTGCCTGTCACAATAAAAACCTTGAACGGCAGGAATTGGCACTTAGGAGACCTACTGACATCTAGGTTGTAATGACTGTTTTTGGTCAAAAATACTTTTTTTCCATGAAGTGGCATAACGGTCATTTTATGGATGAATACATATAAAGAATCATCCCGTTGCAAAAAAAACAACTTCCCCGTCATAATACGCGCCATTTAAAAACGGGGTGAACAGGCATGTCAGACAGACTTGGCGATATGAAACAGTGGCTCGATGGCCTCGGCTACCAGGATTATGTCCTCAAGGTGGCTTCCGAAGATGCCAGTTTCCGGCGTTATTTTCGTCTGCTTCAGGCTCATGAAAGCTGGATAGTCATGGATGCGCCGCCGCAAAAAGAGCCCTGCGATTCTTTTGTCAAAGTCGCCAGAAAACTCACAGATATCGGTCTGAGCGCTCCTGAAATCCTTCATGAAAATCATGATCAGGGTTTCCTGGTTCTCACCGATTTTGGCAACCTGTCCTACTTGCAGGCATTGCGGCCAGATACGGCCGACGACCTGTATGCCGATGCCATTAGCGCGATACTGCAGATGCAGACGCGCCTCAATAGTGATGACCTGCCGTTGTATGACGAGGTCCTGTTGCGTCGCGAAATGGGATTGTTCAAGGAGTGGTTCCTGGAAAAACTGCTGGGCATTGAACTTGATTCACAACAACTTGATCGATGGCAAAAGACGATGGATATCCTGGTGCAAAGCGCGCTTGAACAACCCCAGGCTTTCGTGCACCGCGATTATCATTCACGTAATCTGATGAAGATTGAACAGGGCAACCCGGGTATTCTGGACTTTCAGGATGCGGTCAAGGGGCCGGTCAGCTATGACCTGGTGTCACTGTTACGAGACTGTTATATCGACTGGCCACAGGCAAAGGTGGATGAGTGGGTGTCGCAGTTTCTTGATGCAGCCTCGCATGAACACCTTCAGGGTGTTGAGCCCGCTCAATTTACGCGCTGGTTTAACCTGATGGGGGTACAGCGCCACCTCAAAGCCATCGGAATTTTTTCCCGTCTCAAACTGCGTGATGGCAAGAATCATTTTTTGCGTGATATTCCCCGCACGCTGGCCTATATCGAAACGGTCGGTTCACAGGAGATGAGCATGCTGGGTTTACTCAGCCTTATTAAAGAGCTCGATCTCGGTTCCAGAATCCAGTCGATGATACACAAATGAACGCCATGATCCTGGCGGCCGGGCGGGGGGAGCGTATGCGCCCATTGACCGACCGTACCCCCAAACCCCTGTTGACTATCAATGACAAGGCACTGATTGTCTATCACCTGGAAGCCCTGAAAAAAGCCGGTATCAACTCGGTGGTGATCAATATCTGCTGGCTGGGAGATCAGATTCGGCAGGTACTGGGTGATGGCAGCCGTTTCGGGCTTTCCATTACCTATAGCCGGGAAGAGCAGGCGTTGGAAACCGCCGGTGGCATCATCCAGGCTCTGCAATACCTGGATGATGAGTTTATCGTGGTCAATGGCGATATTTTTACCGACTACGATTTCACTGCTTTGCTGAATGCTCCCGCGGGCAATCACCTGGTGTTGGTGCCTAATCCTGCGCATAACCCGGCCGGGGACTTTGCAATCAGTGAGGGATTGTTGAGCAACCAGGAACAAAACCGCTACACGTTTTCAGGCATGGGGCGGTATCAAAAATCTTTTTTTTCCGGTCTCGAAAAAGGGCGCCGCGCTTTGGCACCCATGCTACGCGAAGCGGCGCAACAACAACTGATCAGCGCCGAACTGTATAGCGGGCAGTGGAATGATGTGGGTACCGTGGACCGGTTACAGTCCCTGCGCCAGGCCGAGTAGTCGATTATATTCCTTTAATATGTATTTCCTGCTCAGGATGATTATAGTTGCCCTGGATCCTGTTCCTGAATGCTTTTCAAATAATCCAGACGATATTCATCAATGGCCTTGCCCAGTTCCTTATCCTGTTTTCCGGATTCGAGTATTTCAGATAGATCCAGGGCTACCAGTTTATCCACCAGGCGAACCGCGTAATCGGCCTGCGGATAGGGGTCGTTTTCAAAACCGGTTCGACCGCGCGCATCGGCGATGCAGGCGCGGGTCATTTTTTTGAATCTTTCGGGTCGGCGAAACACATCCGTTTGTTTGAAAAACTTGAGAATGGTACTGGCTTTCATTTCATACAGTCGATGAATATGGGTATGAAACTCACAGGTCATCAATGCCAGTTCTGTGTAGGATTTGGGTACTTTCCATCTGGCGCAGAATTTCCGGGTCAGTTTGACACCACGTTGTTCATGCCCGCGGTGGCCGGGCAGTATGTCGGACGGCGTGGTGCCCTTGCCCAGGTCATGGGTCAGTACGGCAAAGCGTATCTCGTTGTCATATTCAAGTTCGGCAGACTTTTTCAGGCACAACATCAGGTGAACCCCGGTGTCCACCTCGGGATGGTATTTTGCCGTTTGCGGTATGCCAAACAAGCGGTCTATGTCTGGAAACAGTTTTTTTAATACGCCACAGTCACGCAGGCTGGTAAAAAACACCTGTGGGTCAGGTTCAGCCAGGGCCTTGTCCAGTTCGCTCCACACGCGCTCGGCCACCAGTGCATCAAGTTCGCCGGACTCGCCTATATCGTTGATAAGGTTTCTGGTTTGCGGGGCGATAGTAAAACCAAGATGCGCAAAGCGTGCGGCAAATCGGGCCACTCTGAGTACCCGTACCGGGTCTTCGACAAAGGCGTCAGAGACATGGCGCAGTACACGGTTTTGTATATCCTGGATTCCATTAAAGGGGTCGATGTAATTGCCCTGTTCATCTTCGGCGATGGCGTTGATGGTCAGGTCACGGCGCGCCAGGTCCTGTTCGATGCTGATAGTGGGATCGGTGTTAAAGGTAAAACCGGCATAGCCCCTGGCCACCTTTCGTTCGGTGCGGGCAAGGGCGTATTCTTCTTTGCTTTGCGGGTGCAGGAATACCGGGAAGTCTTTACCTATTGGACGATAACCGGCCTCGACCATTGCTTCAGGACTGCTCCCTGTTACCACCCAGTCGTTATCCTTGACGGGAAGGCCCAGTAACTGGTCGCGGATGGCGCCGCCTACACGATATACCTGCATATGGATTACCGCTTGAGCTGTTGACGATAACGATCGTAGTCGGTTTTTTTATTGTACTGCGTGGAAAGGCCCCGAATGAAATGGGATAAAGAGGTGTGGCATGACGTACCATGGCCATCACAGGTACTGGGTGTTTGCAGCGAACGGTAATTATCCAGGGTGAATAACTTGCCGGGTAGCATTTGCAGGATGATGGCCTGCAGTCTGGACAGGCTATCCGGTAATCCCAAGATGTGGCAGCTCGATTCCTGGGCCTGGTTGATCAGCTGCAGGATCTGTTTCAGGGTATAGGTTTCCGGACCACATAATGGGTAGCGCTGACCATGGCTGTGAGGCTGTTCTATGCTGTCCGCCATGAATGACACCACGTCACCCACGTAAACCGGTGAAAAACGACTGTTGGGGCAGGCCAGCGGAAAAAAGCCCTTGCATAGTTTGAGGATGCCGGCGAAACGGTTGATGAAGCTGTCATCCGCACCGAAGATGACCGATGGCTGAAAACTGGTGACCTGCAGGTCTTTCTGGCCAAAGGTATGGATCAGGTTTTCACCTTCACCCTTGCTGCGCAGGTAGAGACTGCTGCCACTGGCCTGGTTGGCCCCCAGCGCGCTGACATGTAACAGGCGTTTGATTTTGTGTGTCTGACAGGCGGCGACAATCGATTTGACAAAATCCACATGTATTTTACGAAAACGGGCCTTAGTCGATTCATTAAGAATTCCAACAAGGTTGATGACCGCATCATGCCCTGTACATAAATCGTTTAATGTTTCCTGTTGCAGAATATTAGCCTCTAGCAGGGTAATACCTGTCAGCACTTTTAACTCTTTCAGACGATGCGGTCTGCGGCAGGGCAGGGTGACCTGGTAGCCTCGTTGCGCCAGTTCGATGGCAAGGTGTCGACCTACAAAACCGCTACCGCCCAGTAATAGTATATTACGGTGTTTCACGCTTTAATCCTGTCAGGCCTTTTCCGAGCTTTGTGGTTTTCTGGCAGGGTTACGGCGGCGCGAAGGTTTTCCCTTGTAATTGCGGTTGTCTCTTTTCTGGCCCTGTGCATGCCGGGGTTTGCCTTTATGCGCCAGGTGTTTGGGTTTCAACATTCTTTTGCGTGGTGCCGGTTCGACCAGCAGGTCGCTGGTGATGGATTTGGTTGGAATCGACTTACCGATATAACTTTCGATATCCATCATGTTCATCGCGTAGTCTTCACAAACAAAGCTGATGGCATGGCCTTCGTTACCGGCTCGGGCGGTTCTTCCTATACGGTGTACGTAATCTTCACCCAGATCGGGCAGGTCATAATTGAATACATGGGTGACGTCCGGGATGTGCAGGCCACGCGATGCAACGTCGGTAGCGACCAGTATGGAATACTCGCCATCGTGGAATTTGGCCAGCAGTTTCTCGCGTTTGTTCTGATGTATGTCACCGGAAATCAAAGCGGCAGGCAGGTCGTTACCCATCAGGTATTCCCATATTTTAATCGCCGCATGTTTGGTATTGACGAAAATGATGGAGCGCTCGGGTTTGAATTTTTTTATCAGGCCGAGTAACAGCGGAATTTTTTCCTGGTTGGCCGGGTGGTACATGACCTGGTCTATGCGTTCCACTGCCGGGCTATCAGATTCTATTTTGATCAGCTCGGCGTTGTTCATGTGTTCGTAAGCCAGTTCCATGACTTTTTGTGCCATAGTGGCGGAAAATAGCATGCTCAAACGTTTTTGAGGCTCGGGCAGGCGGCGCAGCAGGTAGCGTACGTCCTTGATAAAACCCATGTCGAACATGCGGTCGGCTTCATCCAGTACCATGCATTGGGCAAATTTAAGGGTGTAGAGTTTCTGTTTGAAAAAATCGATCAGGCGCCCCGGGGTACCGATCAGGATATCCACCGGTTGCTCGAACTGCTTTTTCTGTTGTTCATAAGCCTTGCCACCGTAGCAGATCGCGAGTTTAAGGTCGCTGTGTTTCACCAGTTTTTCCGCGTCCTTGTAAATCTGTAGTGCCAGTTCGCGGGTCGGGGCCAGGATCAGGGTTTTGGGTTTACCCGGTTGGGTGGGGTCCGGGTTGGACAGGATTTTTTGCATGCAGGCGAGCAGAAAGGCCAGTGTTTTGCCGGTGCCGGTCTGTGCCTGGCCGGCGCAATCCCGGCCGTCCAGTAATACCGGCAAGGCTTCTGCCTGAATGGGTGTACAAAACTCTAAATGATTGTCTTTCAGGGCCTGTTGTAATCGAGGATCTAGGGGCAGAGCGTCAAAACTGGTCTCTGTCAGGTGGTGTTTACTCATGTATGTCGGGCCATCGTCTCAATATAAGCGGCGCATGATAACATGGCTGGGGAAAAATCGGGATACATGCATGGATTCGGGTTGACAGTGGCTGTGGATATGAATAAATTGGCCGTCCTGATCAAATTAACTCATTCAAATGAGCTGGAGAAACCTAAGTGAGTGATAAAATTGTATATCTGACTGATGACAGCTTCGAACAGGAAGTGCTTCAGTCTGAACAGGCCGTGCTGGTTGATTACTGGGCGGACTGGTGCGGTCCCTGCAAAATGATTGCCCCGGTACTTGAAGAGATTGCCGATGAATACGAAGGCAAGATCAAGGTCGCCAAGCTGAATATCGATGAAAACTCCGGCACCCCTCCCAAGTATGGCATACGCGGTATTCCGACCCTGATGCTATTCAAGGGCGGCAATGTTGAAGCCACCAAGGTTGGCGCATTGTCCAAATCACAGTTAACCGCTTTTATCGACAGCAATCTGTAAAAAATAACAACAGGTCGTCCAAAAATGTGGACGACCTTTTTTTTGTGTGCTAGGCTCATTCTATAAATCGCCCATTCGTCGGCGGGGCATTGCACAACAAGCCTCAGTTTTCCCAAAAAACTAATCCAAATCTAATCCAAAAATAAAGCAAACTTACTCTTTATTATTTTTCAAATAACTTATTTGACCAACTGTCATTTTTGACTCTCCTGTTGAAAAACCATTATGAATCTTAGTGAATTAAAGAAAAAAACCGTTCCTGAATTAATTGATTTGTTAAAAGAGATGGGTGGTGATCATTCATCGCGCATGCGTCGACAGGACATTATTTTCAGCCTGCTCAAGGCACAGGCGAAAAAGGGTGAAGATATTTTCGGTGATGGCGTTCTTGAGATACTGCAGGATGGTTTTGGTTTTTTACGGTCGGCGGACAGTTCCTATCTGGCCGGACCGGATGATATCTATGTGTCACCCAGCCAGATCAGGCGTTTCAACCTGCGTACCGGCGATACCATCAGCGGCAAGATCAGGCCACCCAAAGATAATGAGCGTTATTTTGCCCTGCTCAAGGTGGATCAGATCAATTTCGATTCGCCGGAAGCGGTCAAGCACAAGGTTCTGTTTGAAAACCTGACCCCGTTACATGCCGAGGACCGGCTGACCCTGGAACGTGGAAACGGCAGTACCGAGGATATTACCGCGCGTATTATCGATATGGTGTCCCCCATCGGCAAGGGGCAGCGAGGCCTGGTGGTTTCGCCACCCAAGGCAGGCAAGACGTTGATGCTGCAGAATATTGCGCAAAGCATTACCAATAATTACCCGGAATGTTACGTCATCGTGTTATTGATTGATGAACGCCCGGAAGAAGTGACCGAAATGACGCGTATGGTCAAGGGCGAAGTGGTTGCCTCAACCTTTGATGAACCGGCCAGTCGTCACGTACAGGTAGCCGAAATGGTTATCGAGAAAGCCAAGCGCCTGGTCGAACACAAGCGCGACGTGGTCATTCTGCTTGACTCCATAACCCGCCTGGCGCGTGCTTATAACACCACCATCCCGTCCTCCGGCAAGGTATTGACCGGTGGTGTGGATGCTCATGCCCTGCATCGGCCCAAGCGCTTTTTCGGTGCCGCGCGTAACATTGAAGAAGGTGGCAGCCTGACCATTATCGCGACGGCATTGATCGAAACCGGTTCCAAGATGGATGAAGTGATCTATGAAGAATTCAAGGGCACCGGTAACATGGAATTACATCTGGATCGCCGTATTGCGGAAAAACGTGTATTCCCGGCCATCAATATCAACCGCTCCGGTACCCGTCGTGAAGAACTGTTGATGGGGCAGGAGGAGTTACAGAAAGTGTGGATACTGCGTAAATTCCTGCATTCCATGGATGACCTGGAAGCGATGGAATTTGTACTGGCGCGGATGCAGTCGTCAAAAACCAATGCCGAGTTTTTTGACCAAATGAAAAAATGATGTTTATCGGGCACTGAGCTTCGCCCACTCGGCGTTGAAATCGTGCTCGGATGATCACGTATTTTTCATACGCTCACATCCTGTGCGCTATTTCGCCTTGATTGGCCAAACCTCAGCTCACGCTGAACATCATTTTTGCCAAAACACGTTTCCATCTTTCTATAAT
>JANTFY010000077.1 GCA_024763185.1 Gammaproteobacteria bacterium
CCCTGGGCTGACGATGACTGGGCTGCCTTGTTGATCATTTTGCTGGCATCCGCCGGTTTGTAACCCAGTGACAACAATGCTTCAATGGCTTCGTCGTGAGCTGATTGTTTTTCAGCCCCGGGGGGCAACCCGGCAGGGGCTGCAACCGGTTGGATACCTATGGCATCGAGCTTGTCGCGCATTTCCATGATCAGACGTTCAGCTGTTTTCTTTCCCACACCCGGCAAACGGGTCAGAGTTGAGACATCGCTGGATTGTACACATAACACGAAATCGGATTCGGAGATGCCGGATAGTATGGTCAGCGCCATTTTCGGACCAACACCATTGATCCTGATTAACTGGCGAAACAGTTTGCGTTCCTGGTCGCTGTAAAAACCGATCAGCGCATGCTGGTCATCCTTGATCAACAAATGGGTCCATAGCAGGACCACATCGCCCTCGTTGGGCAGCTGGTAAAACGTCGACATCGACACATCCACTTCGTAACCCACGCCCTGGCAGTCGATTAATATCTGCGGGGCTTTTTTAATGGCCAGCACCCCCTTGAGCCGGCCTATCATCGGCGTGATCCCCTTCTGCGCGTGAAGGCTCGAGCAGGTATGCCGGTTTTGTTCTGCATGGCCTGGTGCTGTGCATGGCAGATGGCGATGGCCAGCGCATCCGCTTCATCGTTCTGTAATTCGTTACGCAAGGATAATAAGTGTTTCACCATATGCTGTACCTGTTCTTTTTGTGCGCCACCTTTGCCGACAATAGTCTGCTTGATTTCGCGCGGCGCATATTCAAACACCTCAAGTCCGGCATGGTGTCCGGCACAGATGGCCGCGCCCCGCGCCTGTCCGAGTTTTAGGGCAGAATCTGCATTTTTATGCATAAAAACGCTTTCGATACTCATCTGCCGGGGTTGGTGTTGTTCAATCAACTGGCTTAGCTGGTTAAAGATAAAACCGAGTTTTTGCGGAAATTCATCGCCTTTAACCTTGATAAACCCACTAGCAATGTACTGCATGCGATTGCCCTGGTTAAGGATCAATCCATAACCGGTCATTCGCGATCCCGGATCTATGCCCAGTATGATCATTGCATGAGCTGATCTGGAAAATCGGCGTTGGAAAACACTTCCTGAACATCATCCAGTTCTTCCAGCGCATCGATCAGACGCATGACCTTTTCACCGTCTTCAACGTCCAGTTCAGTATTATTAGCCGCACGCAGGGTCAGTTCAGAATCTTCCGGTTCCAGACCCGCTTCGATCATCGCTTCTTTGACGCGGATATAATCTTCCGGCGCGGTTAATACCTCGATCAGGCCATCCTCTTCGGTCACGATATCGTCAGCGCCAGCTTCCAGTGCCGCTTCCATGATGGCATCTTCGTCACTTCCCGGCGCATAGGTCAGCACGCCCAGGCTGGAAAACATGAAGGCGACCGATCCATCCTGTCCCAGGTTTCCGCCGGCTTTACTGAAAGCATGGCGCACCTCGGCAACGGTTCGGTTTCGATTGTCGGTCAGGCAATCCACGATAATGGCAATGCCAGCCGGACCATAACCTTCGTAGCGAATTTCTTCATAATCAGAGCCATCCAGCTCGCCGGCACCGCGCTTGATGGCACGGTCGATGGCATCTTTAGGAACGGATTGGGATTTGGCCTTGTCGACGGCACCGCGCAAACTGGGATTGGAAGTTAAGTCGGATCCACCAGCTTTGGCGGCCACCATGACTTCACGAATCAGCCGGGTAAACAGTTTTCCGCGTTTGGCATCCTGGGCTTTTTTACGGTGTTGGATATTGGCCCACTTGCTATGTCCTGCCATTCAATTTTTCCTCTGTTAAATTGCGCGGTATTTTATCATTATTCGACAATCTCACCAGCTTTCCTTGCACTCGCAATCATGCCCGCTGGAATAAAACTGAACTGAAACAGAGTGTTTCAAAAGGTATGAAGCGGCTTACCAGCCTGGCGGCAGTTTCTTTTCAATAGTGATGTGTTTTCCCTGGATCGAGATATAACCACCGGTTTTTAATTCTTTCAGGATTCGATGCACCATTTCACGGGTTGCACCCACCCTTAAGGCGATATCCTGTTGGGTCAGTTTTTCGGTGACCAGTTTATTACCGATTTCTTCGGAATGTTTATACAACACGCGCACCACCCGGTTATAAACATCCTCCAGCGCAAGACTGCTGACCTCTTCGGTTAGATCCTGAATCAGTTTTATCAGCCGATCAATAATACGCATACTGATGGCCGGCTTGGTCAGCAGGGTGTCCATGAACACCTGGCGCGAAATCACTGCCATGACTGAATTTTCGGTGGTGATGATACTGGCCTGGCGCGGAATACCGCCGAGCGGGGCAAGCTCACCGAAGGTATCACACTCCGTCAGGGTATTGATAATAATCTCCTTGCCCTTTTCATTCTGCAGAAACACATCCACTTTGCCTTCGAGAATGACATACAGCGAGTCGGTATCGTCGCCCTGGGTGACGACAACGGTATTCTTGGGAAACTGGCGCGTAACCACCTGACTGGCGACGTGTTTGATGTCGGCCATATCCAGTCCTTGAAACAACGCGGTTTTCTGTAGCGTTTCTATGACGTTATTCATGCGATTTAAGCCCAATCCTGTTATTAAACCAGTTTACAAAAAATGACCGTGTGTTATCAAATCGTCCATCAGACCGTATATTCTTCCTGTAACAGCGATTTACCCTTCATCTTTTTGGGTTGTGATATGCCCATTAACTGCAACAGGGTCGGCGCAATCGCCGACAGGTTTTCGCCGGTGGATAATTTCCAGGGCGTCTGATCTATCACCAGGCAGGGAACCGGGTAAACGGTATGCTGGGTATGCGGCTCCCCGGTGACCGGATCAACCATTTCATCACAGTTTCCATGGTCAGCCGTCAGGATGACTGAATAACCTTCTTCGACGGCCACATCCAACACCCGGCCCACTTCCCGGTCGAGTGTCTCCACGGCCTGGATAATGGCATCGCGAACAGCTGTATGGCCGACCATGTCGCCATTGGCAAAGTTGACCACCAGAAACCCATAGTCATGCGACTGTAATGCCTTGACCATTTCATCAGCCACTTCTTTGGCGCTCATTTCCGGTTTCAGGTCGTAAGTGGAAACATCCGGAGATTTGATCATGTTGCGATCTTCACCCGGATAACGGCGTTCACGGCCTCCATTAAAAAAGAAGGTGACGTGCGGGTATTTTTCGGTTTCAGCACAATGAAACTGCCTGTATCCAGCCTGGCTGATAATACCACCCAGCGTTTCTTTGGGGCGCTGAGGAGGATAGGCGATGGGTGATAAAAACTCCGGATCGTACTGTGTCATGCAGGTCACGGTAATGGGTTCATACTGTTTGCGATCGAAGCAGGTAAATTCGCCATGACTGAGTGCTGCGGTTAACTGCCTGGAGCGGTCATTGCGAAAATTGAAGAATATCAACTCATCGTCTTTTTCAATTGGGATGAAGTCCGGCAACACGGTCGGCTTGATAAATTCATCGGTTTCTCCTGCCTCGTAGGCATCCTGAATCGCCAGCGTAACACTTCGCGCCTGGTTACCTTCCCCATTTACCATCGCATTCCAGCACAGCTCGGTTCGCGACCAGCGTCGGTCTCTATCCATCGCATAGTAACGCCCGGAAACCGTACCAATAATGCCCCCGTATTCATCCAGCGCCAATTCAACATCAGGGATATAACTCAATGCAGACTTAGGCGGCGCATCGCGGCCATCGGTAATCACGTGCACCTGGGGTAACACATCGTGTTGTGAGCAAAGCTTGATCAAAGCCAACAGATGATTGACGTGGCTGTGCACACCGCCATCGGATAACAGGCCGATCAAATGCAGGGGTCGATCCAGTTTTTTGGCATTTTGTATGGCAGCAAGAAAAACCGGGTTGGTAAAAAAACTCCCATCCGCGACGGCATCATCAATACGGATCAAATCCTGCTTTACGATCGAGCCACAACCGATCGTCATGTGCCCAACCTCGGAATTACCCATCTGGCCAACAGGCAGACCTACACCAACACCCGAAGCCTCCAGGGTGGTATGAGGATGGGTGGAAAAGTAGCGGTCCAGATTTGGCGTATCAGCTTCCACCACTGCATTATTCTTTTTACTCGGATTCACACCGAACCCGTCCATGATTATCAACACGGCAGGTCGTCGGGGTACAGGTCTCGCTTCGGGCATTAGCTAATATTCAATTCAGTTTTAATTAAAAACAGGAAAGTATACAAGAAAATACTTATATAGGCACTATTTACACGTATCCCATGCCTTTCAGTTGAGTAATTTTTGGTCATGGAAAGAGAGTGATTGCAATTGATGCTTTGAAATCCGGGCAGTTGTCCCGCACCTGTAGCGACCGAAAAAGATAAAGGGTTTATCGAAAAAATTTGCTGATTATGCTGCCGGACAGAATGCCCTGTTTGAACATTCAATACAGCTTTTTTTAGCGGAAGGGTTGAGAATCAGACCTTGATATCGATCAGGGTACCGATCCGGTCACTGGCAGCCTGTAACGAACGCGCATTGGCCTGCAGGCTGGTGACGATGTCCAATTGCTCAACCAGGGCACGATCCTGGGTTGAGGTGTCATGAGCGGAGATAGCCTCGACACTGGCTACCTCGGCAACATTTCGTTCAAAACGTTGCGTTTGAGTCTGGACTCCGGAATAGACATTGGCAAGGGCTGAAATATTCATACAAAACAAACCGTTGGTGTATTTTAAGTTTACCAAAATAAAACCAGACGGCCACAGAATAGTAAATAATCCTGCATAATCTGTATAAAAATCAGACAAACGGCCTAAAGTTTTTGCTTTATTGGTCGCAAGCGATCAGCAAGTCGAAGATCAATAGGCGTTATATTGCTGGCTTTCAGAGTTGTCGCGTTGCTGTTTTTGAAAGGACAGGTATTCCTGTTGCAGGCTTTGCAAAGCCTGCGGCTGGGCATATATCAATCGGGTACGGTATTGGCTCCAGTCCTGTTTGAGGGTTATGGTGATTGCTCCCTTATTCCATCGATAACTCGAATCGGTCAGATAATCTCCTTTTTCAAGCTGATATTGACCGTATTTCGCTGCCAGTTTCTTTAGTAACTGGGGTTGCAGCAGGCCGATAAACTCGTATTCCGCAAAGGCAAAACGACTGTCTTTTTTAACAAAGCCCAGGTATAAGCGGGAAGAACCGGTCAGCAGGCCGGAACTGTCGTAACTGTCAAAAAACTCCTCTTCACCGGCCTCACTGATCAGCGTGACGCCCGCATTTTTTATCGTCTGACGAAATTCATCGCGTTGAGTCTTTGCCAGGTCCATGCCCAGTAGTTCGATGGCGCCAACGGGCCCACACCAGAGCAGCAGGATGATGTAGAGAGTTTTTTTCATGGCCTGTTCTTTTGCTTACAGGCCTGTTATCGGCGGTTACTGAAAATAGTTCAGTATTTAATTTATCGGGTGGTTACTTTTCGGGTTTCTTGCCGGACGAGTCAATTTCTGCCCCTGCCTGGTCGTCGTCATCCTCTTCGTCCAGGTAGCTTCGCTCCTCTTCCTCCATTTCGGCCTCTATACGATCCATTTCCGCTTCCATTTCCTCATCGGTGAGCGGTTCGTAATCCTCGTGGCCACTGTTATTGGAGTCGATCGGATCATCCACAACCTCATATTCATCACCATAGATGGAAGATTCCTGACTGGCTTCATCTTCAGCCTGGCGGGCCTCTTCCTCCGCTTCCCGGGCCTCTTCTTCTTCAGCCTGTTTCAGTTTATCCGCAAAAATATAGGATGAAGCAATGACTCCGGCCTCGAACAGCATCCACATAGGGACCGCCAGCAAGACTTGCGAAATAATATCCGGCGGGGTTAACAACATGCCGACCACGAAGGCGCCGACGATCACGAATGGGCGTTTTTCAGACAGTTTGGCGGGAGTCGTAATACCCATGGCCACCAGAATAATGGTCGCAATGGGAACCTCGAACGCGATACCGAAACCAAAAAACAGCGAAATAACAAAATCCAGATAACGCCCGATATCGGTCGAAATGCTCACCATTTCGGGGCCCACGCTGGTGAAAAAACCGAATACCAGTGGAAAAACCACGTAAAAAGCAAACGCCATACCGCAATAAAACAGTATGATGCTCGAAGCCAGCAGTGGGCCAGCCAGGCGTTTTTCATGCTTGTACAAACCTGGGGCTACAAAAGACCAGATCTGGTACAGGATATAGGGCATACCCAGAAACACCGATAACATCAGCACCAGCTTGAATGGGGTCAAAAACGGCGAGGCCACATCAATCGCAATCATCTGTGAACCTTCCGGCAGATGCTGCGTCAAGGGGCCTGCCAGGTAGGTATAGATGTCATTTGCCCAGTAGAACAGGCTTAAAAAAATCAGCAGAACAGCCACAACAATGCGCAACAGGCGGTCGCGTAACTCGATCAGGTGGGACATCAGCCCCATCGAAGAAGAATCGACCTGTGATTCGCTATTGTCTTCGGATTCGGCCATCAGGAACGGGTTTTTGGAGTGGAAGGAGATGAGGCGTCTGTTGTTTTGACCGGTTGGTCTTTTGCTTGCGAATCATCCGCCATGATGTGCTCTCCGGCCTGCCTGACCGATTGTTCGATAGAGCCCAGGTCTGCATCTTTGCGGGTTTCGTTAACCACATCCTTCAAGGACTGCAGTTCATCCTGCTGCTTTTTCAGCATTTCCTGTAATTCTTCAGTGCGAAATTCACGCTCGACATCAGCACGAACATTGGTCACAAAACGTCGAACACGGGCAAAATACGCGCCCGCCTTGCGCGCCACGGACGGTAACCGTTCGGGGCCAATCACCAATAACGCCACGATGCCTATGACCAGCATCTCGGCAAAACCAAAGTCAAACATATCGATTTGTGTTATCTATGAAAAACTGCAAAGAAGGGACTCACCGCTACAATATCGCAAATCAGCACACACCTGCCCAGCAGCAGGTGGCAAAAGAAATCGCCTTTGCCAGCTTAGTCTGACAAGCCCTGATCAGACCTTTTCCTCATCCTTGTTGACCTTGCCCTCGATCACGTTAGAGTCTTTAGCGCTCTTGATGGCGTTATCATCTTCTTCCTTGACTGATTTTTTAAAGCTGCGAATGGCACCGCCCAGATCAGAACCGACATTCTTTAATTTTTTGGTTCCAAACAGCAGTATAACGATTGCCAGTATCAATAATAATGACCAGATACTTATTCCACCAAAACCCATAGTTCACCTCTTAATTTAAAATCTACTTAACTTGCCTGGAAGCTTTCTCTTCATGGCCGGAAAGGCCGAAACGTCGCTCCAGTTCCTGTAATACCTGCTCGACCGATAATCCCTTATGCGCCAGCAGCACCAGACTGTGAAACCACAAGTCTGCCATTTCGTATATTATTTGGTCCTTGTCACCCGCCTTGCCCGCAATGATGGTTTCGGCAGATTCTTCACCAATTTTTTTTAGGATGGTATCCAGCCCCTTGTGATACAGGCTGGCCACATAGGAACTGTCCGCGTCCGCCTGCTTGCGCGCCTCCAGCACATCCATCAATCGGGTTAGTATATCATCACTCATTATTTATTCTTTATTGATAAATATCATCCGGATCTTTCAGTACCGGCTCATCGCTAAGCCATTCACCATCCTGATAAACCCGGTAAAAACAGCGCTTACGTCCTGTATGACAGGCAATACCACCGAGCTGTCTAACCTGCAGTAAAATCACATCCGCATCACAATCTATTCTCAATTCCTTTAATTCCTGCACGTGGCCGGACTCCTCTCCCTTGAACCATAGTTTCTGGCGCGATCTGGACCAGTATACGGCACGGTTTTTTTCCAGGGTCAAGGCCAGGGCCTCGCGGTTCATCCATGCCAGCATCAACACTTCCCCGCTTTGGGCATCCTGCGCAATGGCTGGCACCAGGCCATCTGTATCCCATTTAATCTCATCCAGCAGATCAGGCATCACTCACGCACCTCAATACCGCATTTTTTCATATGCGCCTTGACCTCGCTGATGCGGTATTCACCAAAATGAAAGATGCTCGCGGCCAGCACCGCATCGGCCTTGCCCTCAATGACGCCATCGGCCATGTGTTGCAAGGTCCCCACACCGCCGGAGGCAATCACCGGGATTTTTACCGTTTCCGACACCAGGCGTGTGAGTTCATTATCGAAACCCTGTTTGGTGCCATCCCGATCCATGCTGGTTAACAAAATCTCGCCGGCACCGAATTCATCCATCTTGCTGACCCATTCGATGGCATCAATACCGGTACCCTTGCGCCCGCCATGGGTGAAGATTTCCCAGCGATTCGGCTCGCCGGCAGCACTGACTTTTTTGGCATCCACCGCTACCACGATACATTGCGAGCCGTAACGGTCCGCTGCCTGCTTGACAAATTCCGGGTTAAAAACCGCAGCGGTATTGATACCCACCTTGTCTGCCCCGGCGTTAAGCATTTTGCGCACATCGGCGATTTCACGGATACCACCACCCACGGTTAAAGGAATAAAAACCTCGCTGGCCACATCTTCCACCACGTGCACCATGGTGTCGCGGTTATCGGAACTGGCCGTAATATCCAAAAAGGTAAGTTCATCCGCACCTTCCAGGTTATAACGACGGGCGTTTTCCACCGGATCGCCGGCATCGCGGATTTCGACGAATTTAACGCCCTTGACCACACGACCGTTGTCGACATCCAGACAGGGAATAATACGCTTGGCCAGACCCATGACTCAGTGACTGTCCAGGTAGGCCTGGGCTTCGGGCAGGCTGATGGTGCGTTCGTAAAGTGCCCGGCCGATAATCACACCCTCGATACCCGACGTCTTAACCTGGTTGAGATTTTTAATATCATTGATATCGGTTACGCCACCGGATGCGATTACTGGAATGGACACGGACTCGGCCAGTTGCCGGGTTGCTTCAATATTGACGCCCTGCATCATGCCATCTCGACTGATATCGGTATATACAATGGCCGACACTCCCTGGTCTTCAAATCTCTGCGCCAGGTGTTCAGCCGAGGTATCCGAGGATTC
>JANTFY010000078.1 GCA_024763185.1 Gammaproteobacteria bacterium
GGCGCAGCTTGTATTCACTGGCTGCCTGGAAAATAGCATCGACCGACTGCGGGTGAATCGTCGCATACACCAGCGCCGTGGTGGTTCCATTTTGCAATAATTGGCGAATAAAGAACTGTGCGGTATCCAACGCATAGTCGGCATCGTTGAATCGCTTCTCGACCGGAAAGGTAAAGCGTTCCAGCCAATCCAGTAACTGCGCACCATGGCTGGCGATGATATCGGTTTGCGGATAGTGCACATGAGCGTCGATAAAACCCGGCATGATCAGGTTACCGCTGTAATCGGTTACTTCCACAGCCTTATCGATTCTGTTACTTAACACTGAATGATCACCGCAATCGATAACCTTGCCATCATCAACCAGTAACAGGCCATCCTCGAAATAACGCCAGGCCTGCTCCCTATCGATATAGGGGTCAGAGATGAAATCAAGTATCGACGCACGAAAGGCCTGCATCGCTAATTCAACCCGCCACTATTCATCAATATTGGCACCCTGAGCTACCCAGTCAACTACCAGCTGCCGTTCCTCATCGGTCATGCCGGTCAGGTTGCCAATTGGCATATAACGGGTCTGAGTGGTTTGCCCGACCAGAACCGCATGCTGTTTGATCTGTTCAGGCGTTTCCAGCAGCACACCCTTGGGCGGCTGGGCAAACCCGGGCTGGATCGGATGCTGTGCATGACAGGTAACACAGCGTTCAATAAAAATCGGCTGTACCTGCTGAAAACTGATCGAAACCGCACCTTGTGCTGCTGGTTTCGGCATCAGCCACACCAGGCTGATCAATAACAACACAACCGCCGCCGACGGTAACCACAATTTGTGCCGATTAATATGTCGCAGCACGAAATACTGACGGATTAACACCCCGGCCATCATGATCAGGGCCAGTACCAGCCAGCCATGGGCATGAGCGTAGGTCATCGGGTAGTGGTTGCTGATCATGATGAACAATACCGGCAGGGTGAAATAGGTATTGTGCACCGAGCGTTGTTTGCCGATGATGCCGTAGCGTGGATCCGGCTCTTCACCCGCGTGAATCTGCGCGACCATTTTTTTCTGGCCCGGGATGATATGGAAAAACACGTTGGCCGCCATCATCGTGCCCATGACCGCTCCCACATGGATATAAGCGGCGCGGGCACTGAACAGCTGGAACAGCAACCAGTCACAGAGCAGGATATAAACGAACACGATAGCGGCCAGCAGATTCTCCCGCGATCCGAGCAACCGGCACAATCCGTCATAGATAAACCAGCTGACCACCAGGGTGCCAATACTCAGCAATACCGCCTGCGGCACCGTCCAGGCGCGAACCTGGGGATCGATCAGGTAGGTGCTGGCGCCAAACCAGTAGATGATTGCCATCAGCCCCATACCTGACAACCAGGTGGTATAAGCTTCCCATTTTGACCAGTGCAAATGCTCAGACAGCGGTTCACCCCTCGGACCTGCCAGGTATTTCTGACTATGGTAGACACCCCCGCCATGCACCGCCCAAGACTCACCGGACACACCGCGCTCGCTATCGCCGGCTTTGGCTGGCTTGCGCAGCGACATGTCGAGCATAACGAAATAGAATGAAGCACCGATCCAGGCGACACCGCTGATCAAATGCAGCCAGCGCATGAGGAGATTGGCCCAGTCTAACAGGTAAGCTTCCATAAATTAGTAATCACTGCGTCAGTTGATCTGTTGATCAGCGAGATAGTTGTCAACTTCCGCTATCAGCTTATTTTTCTGGGCTTCATCAAGAAAAGCCGCACGAAAACTGTTCCTGGCCAATTCCGCCAGGATGGTTGGATCATTATCTACAAGGCTGCTGATAGCAGAGAAATTTTCATTTAAATAGCCACCGAAATAAGCCGGGTCATCCGAGTTCAACGTTACCATCAGGCCGGATTCGAGCATCTGCGGCAGCGGATGATTCTCCATGTCATCAACAACGCACAGGCGAGTGTTGGACAAAGGGCAAACGGTTAACGGTATTTGCGCTTCAGCCAGGCGCCTGACCAGGGCAGGATCCTGCAACGAACTGTTGCCATGATCGATGCGTTCGACATACAGCAGATCCAGCGCCTGATAAATATATTCGGGTGGTCCCTCCTCCCCGGCATGCGCGACGATGTGAAAGCCGGCCTCACGGGCTTTGGCAAAAACACGTTCGAAACGCGACGGTGGGTTGCCCCGCTCCGATGAGTCAAGACCGACACCGATGATTTTGTCCCGATACGGCATCGCAAGTTCCAGGGTGGTTAAAGCATCTTCTTCCGGTAAATGACGTAAGAAACACATGATCAAACCGAAGCTTATGCCATGGATTTCTTGCCCTTTCTCAAGCGCGGAGTAAATACCATTCAACGCGGTTTCAAATGCAACACCTCGTTCCAGATGCCCCTGCGGATCGAAAAAGATCTCAACATGTCGCACCGATTGCTTTGCCACCTTTTCCAGGTAGGCCCAGGTCAGGTCATAATAATCCTGTTCGCTGCGCAGTACGTTCATACCCTGGTAATAGATATCGAGAAAATCCTGTAACTCGTTGAAATCATACGCAGCACGCAGGCTTTCGACATCGGCATAGGGCAGCTCAATACCATTGCGCTCGGCCAATTGAAACATCAATTCTGGTTCAAAAGTGCCCTCGATGTGCAGGTGCAGTTCCGCCTTGGGCAGATGTTCGATAAATTGTTGGATATTCATTGCGTTAATCTTGTTTTAGCTAACCCAGTAACCGCCACCGTATGCTAACAGCGACGGTTACCCGGTCTGTTGATTATTTCGGAATACTGCCTTCGACACCCTCTACGTACCAGTCAAGACCGACCAGCACTTCATCCGACAAGATCTCACCTTCTTTAACCACCAACTCACCTTTCTGGTTTTTGATGGGTCCCTGGAACGGATGGAAACTACCGTCAACTATGGATTTTTCGATACTGTCTGCCAGTTTGCGCACATCTTCCGGCACCGCATCACCGTAAGGCGCCATCTTGACCATGCCCGTATCCAGTCCACCCCAGGTATCCTTGGACTCCCAGCTACCATCCATTACCGCTTTCACGCGTTCGATGTAATATGGAGACCAGTCATCGATGATCGACGTCAACTGGGCCTTGGGTGCAAAAGCCTTCATGTCGGAAGCCTGGCCAAACGCGTAAACACCGCGTTTTTCCGCGACCTGCAACGGCGCCGGTGAATCGGTATGTTGGGTAATGATATCCGCACCCTGATCAATCAGTGCCTTGGCCGCATCACTTTCTTTGCCCGGATCGAACCAGGAGTTGACCCAGACCACCTTGACGATCGCATCCGGATTTTCCTTGCGCAATGCAAGCGTGAATGCATCGATACCACGAATCACTTCTGGAATCGGGAACGAGGCGATATAGCCCACGACATTGCTCTTGGTCATGCGGCCGGCGATAGCTCCGATGATTGCCCTGCCCTCGTAAAACCGGGATGAATAGGTGCTGACATTCTTGGCCCGCTTGTAACCGGTAGCATGCTCGAACTTGACCTTCTTGAAACGCTTGGCAACCTTATTGGTTGGATTCATGTAACCAAACGAAGTGGTGAAGATCAGGTCATGCCCGGAGCTTGCCAGCTGACGGATAACCCGTTCGGCATCCGCGCCTTCCGCCACACTCTCAACGTAAGAGGTCTCGACACCCAGTTCCTTTTCCACCGCCAGGCGCCCCTGGTCATGCTGGTAACTCCAGCCGTGATCTCCGATCGGACCGACATAGACAAAGCCCACCTTGAGTTCAGCCGCCGCGCCACCGTTGACCGCCAGGGCCATGGCAGCCAGCATGGTTAAGGTTTTTTTAATTAACATTAAAGTTCTCCTGTGTTTACAAAAAATTAATAACGAAATGCACCGACAGTTATCATGAACTGGCATGAAAGGCCTTGCCCAGGCTCGCCGGTGCATTCAATTTGATCTTGCCCAAATCGCGGGATATCAATACCAGGACCAGCACCGTGGCCAGGTAAGGTAACATCGACATCACCTGTGCCGGCACACCTATACCCAGGGCCTGGGCATGCAATTGCAGGATAGTGATACCGCCGAACAGGTAAGCACCGAGCAACACGCGACCGGTGCGCCAAGTCGCGAAAACCACCAGAGCAAGCGCGATCCAACCTCTACCCGCGGTCATCTGTTCCACCCAAAGCGGCGAATAAGCCAGGGACAGGTAAGCACCACCGAGGCCTGCCATCGCCCCACCAAACAGCGTCGCCAACAGGCGCACGCGGATCACTGAATAACCCATCGCATGCGCGGCATCGTGCGAATCGCCGATTGCGCGCAGGATCAACCCACCCCGGGTCTTGTTGAGAAAATAATAAACCGCGAACACCATGACCAGGGAAAAATACACCAGCAGGTCATGGCTGAACAATAACGCTCCCAGCACCGGAATCGAACTCAGGAATGGGATCGAGACATGCGGGATGCCCTCGTAGGCGATGCCGATCATTGATTGACCGATCAGGGCACTGAGTCCGATGCCGAAGATCGTCAGTGCCAGGCCGGTGGGTACCTGGGAAGCATGAAAACGCAATACCAGTAACGCGAAAATAGCCGCCATAACGCCGCCAGCGAGCATGCTGGCAATGACCGCGATGAATGCACTACCGCTATAATGCACGGCAACGAAACCGATAATCGCACCCATGACCATCATTCCCTCGACGCCGAGATTGAGCACCCCTGATTTCTCGGTGATCAGTTCTCCCAGCGCGGCAAACAACAAAGGGGTCGCAGCGGTAATTATGGTTAATAAGGCCGGCACTAAAATTTCCATCAGGCTCCTCTCGCCGCCAACGCCGGCTGTTTGAATTGTAAACGGTAATGGATCAATACATCACAGGCCAGCAGGAAGAATAACAACAGGCCCTGGAATACGCCGGTCACCGCAACCGGCAGGTTAAGTTGAATCTGCGCGGTTTCACCACCGAGATAGGTCAGTGCCAACAGCAATCCGGCAAATAAAGCGCCGACAGGGTGCAGGCGGCCGACATAGGCCACGATGATCGCGGTAAAGCCATAACCGGGGGAGATGCTCGGCAGCAGCTGGCCGATTGGCCCGGACACCTCGATCATACCGGCAAGCCCAGCGACGCCACCGCCGATCAGCAAAGTGACCCAGATGATGCGCGCGGTACTGAAACCGGCATGTTCGCCCGCGGCCGGCGCGGCCCCGGACACCTTGATCTGGTAACCGAGCAGGGTACGCGAAATCAGGATCCAGCCCAGGCCGACGATGACCAGGGCCAGCAGAAAACCGATGTGCAGTCGATAATCCTCGTGCAGTAAAGGCAACATCGCCGAATCACTGAAAATACGTGATTCGGGGAAATTAAAACCCTCGGGATCCTTGAGCGGGCCATGCACCATCAGGTTGAGCCACAGGCCAGCCACATAACTCAGCATCAGGCTGGTCAGGATCTCGTTGGCGTTGAACTTGACCCGCAGGAAGGCAACAATCGCGGCCCAGGCCATGCCGCCGAAGACCCCGGCGAGCATCATCAAAGGAATGATATGAAAGCCTTCCTGCTCGTAGAAATACAACGCCACCGCACCGCCACACAGGCCGCCAACGATCAGTTGCCCTTCCGCGCCGATGTTCCACACGCCCGCCTTGAAACCCAGAGATAATGCCACCCCGATCAGTATTAATGGCGTTGCCTTGACCGCCAGCTCGGATAAACCGTAAGCACTTGAAATCGGTTCGATAAAAAACGCATGCAGCGCAGTCCAGGGTGACACATCCATGATGAGGAACAGCACAATGCCCGCCAGCAACGACAGGAATAACGCCAGCACCGGGGACAGGTAGACCATAAAGCGTGAAGGCGTGGGACGTTTGGCCAGTTTAGGCAGCATCTTGCGAGTCTCCTTCCAGGGATACACCGGCCATCAGTAAGCCGACTTTTTCGATGGTCATCTGCGAGGTGGGATAAAACCGTGACAGGCGTCCACCGCAAATTGCACCGATGCGATCGGTGATCTCCATCAATTCATCCAGATCCTGAGAGATCACCAGTACCGCGGCTCCGTTGGCCGCCAGCTCACGCAGAGCCTGGCGGATGGTTTGCGCAGCCCCGGCATCCACGCCCCAGGTGGGTTGGGATACAATCAGGATATCTGGGCTCTGATGCAATTCGCGCCCAATGATAAATTTCTGCAGATTACCACCAGAAAGACTTCCTGCCGGCACGTGGGAGCCCGGGGTTTTCACCGAGTATTCTTCGATGACCTTGTCGGCAAACTGCCGGGTCTTGGGATAATTGATCAGCCCCCTGGCCAGCAGACCCATGCGATGAAACGCGGTCATGAAGGCATTGTCCACCAGGTCCATATCCGGCACCGCACCGTGACCGAGACGTTTTTCCGGCACACTGGCCATCCCGGCTTTGCGCCGTGCATTCGGATCCAGCAGGCCAACATGCTTGCCGTCGATCATGATACAGGCGTGGCTCTGGCACTTTTCCTCGCCATTGAGTGCGCGCAGTAATTCATCCTGGCCATTACCGGCGACCCCAGCGATACCGACCACTTCACCGGCACGTACATCCAGATGAATCTCGTCCAGCGAAATGCCGGTTGAATCGAATGCTGGTTGATTGAGACCCTCAACCTGCAAGCGGATTTCACCATAAGAACCATGGTCCTGTTTAACGATCGTCGCCAGGTCTTCACCCATCATTAATGCCGCCAGGCTCGAGGTACTCTCATCATCGACATTGACCTCGGCGACCTTCTTGCCCAGGCGCAGGATTGTTGCATGATGGCACAAAGCCTTGATCTCATCGAGCTTGTGGCTGATGTACAGGATCGCCATGCCTTCATCGGCCAGGCGCTCCAGGGTCACGAACAGTTTCTGAACTTCCTGCGGCGTCAGTACCGAGGTCGGTTCATCCATTACCAATAACTTCGGTTGTTGCAGCAAGCAGCGAATAATTTCGATACGTTGTCTCTCCCCCACCGACAGGGTGTAGACATAACGATGCGGATCCAGTGGCAGACCGTAACGATCGGATATCTCGCGAATTTCCTCGGCCAGGGTTTCCATCGGAACATCCTTGTCCATGCCCAGCGAAATATTTTCCACCACCGACAATGAATCGAACAAAGAGAAATGCTGGAACACCATTGCGATACCCAGTTCACGGGCATGCGCCGGGGAATCGATAATCACCGGTTGGCCCTGAAACAGAATATCACCAGCATCCGGTTTCAAAATCCCGTAGATCATTTTCACCAGGGTCGACTTGCCTGCCCCATTCTCACCCAACAGGGCATGCACCTCGCCAGGACGTAGGGCCAGATCGACATTCTCATTGGCGATGACCCCGGGGAAAGTCTTGGTCATACCTTTTAATTCAATCAGGTGGTCGGCTTCGTTCATTTTGTGGTCACGCACTGCGATAAATCCTGATATCCGGCTGCAGCTCTTGCTGCCGGGCTTGCTCGATCTGCATAAGCTGGGCACTGACCGCCAGGGCTATCGCCGCAGGGAGCTTGGAATCGATACCATCGATCCCTATCGGGCAGATCATACGCGATAGTTGCGTGGCTGGATATCCACGTTGCCGCAGACGGTGTTCAAACCGTTTGCGCTTGGTTTTCGAGCCGATCAGGCCAAAAAAGGCGAAATCATCGCGTTTGAGGACCTCCATGGTCAGGCGCAGATCGAGCTCGTGATCGTGAGTCATCACCAGAAAATAACTGCCGGCTGAGGCCGCCGTGATTTCGGCTTCCGGGGTATCCGTCGTCAGCTTCAGCACATTGTCCGATGTGTCTGTGGGAAACAGGTGATCGCGGGTTTCTACCCAATGGATTCGGCAGGGTTGCAGTCTTAAAATCTGTACCATCGCCTGACCTACGTGGCCGGCACCAAATAAGTATACCTGCATGGAAGGCGGCTTGATCTGATCGAGGAGAAACCGATATTGCCGGCCATGCTCATCTGCAATCATCTGGATATCATAGTCCTCGCGGGATTCCAGTGTTTGTAAAACCAAAACCGATAATTGCCCCAGCACTTCCTGCTGCATCTTAACACGACTGGTTAACAACCGGCCTGATCCATCGTACAACAAGCGCTGATTATTACCCCCGGCATCCAGTGGTAATACCAGCACCCCAGGCCCAGCCGTATTCTCTAGATTGATCGCGTCTGTTAGCCAGGCCTGTTCGCTATCCAGGCGTTCGAACAGCAGCTGGACTGCACCACCGCAGCACTGGCCGAGACTGGCACCGAGAGAAAACTGTTGTTCGTGTCGATTGCGGTCCTGTTGCAGCATCTGCCGGGCAATCTCCAGAGCCTTGTATTCGAGGTGACCACCGCCGATAGTCAGGTAACTGTGTTCAGCTGTCACCAGCATGCGGGTACCGGGCTCGCGTGGCGCTGAACCCTTAACCAGCATCAGGGTCACCAGTACCACATCCTCGCCGCGTGCCAACAATGCCTTCAGTCTGGATAACCAACTCGTCATGCGTTCCACTCCTGACAATACTCAACCGCGGCAAGGATTCGTTCGGCGGTAGCCGGTGCCGACAATGGCGGATTGATTTGCCCTTCGGCCACGCTGGCAACAGCGTCTCGTATCGCAAAAAACACTGAGAACGCCAACAGTAACGGCGGCTCACCGACTGCCTTGGAGCGCATGATACTGTCCTTGACATTATGGTTTTTGAACAGCTCGACGCGGAAATCCACCGGACAATCACTGACCGCAGGTATCTTGTAGGTTGACGGGGCATGTGTCATTAAGCGCCCTTCATCGTTCCACACCAGCTCTTCGCTCGTCAGCCAGCCCATGCCCTGGATGAAACCACCCTCGACCTGACCGATATCGATCGCCGGATTGATCGGGTTGCCGGCATCATGAAGTAAATCGGCGCGCAACAGACGACACTCGCCGGTGAGGGTATCGATCGCAACCTCGGACACCGCGGCACCATAGGCATAGTAATAGAAAGGACTACCGTTCAGCTTATCCTTGTCCCAGCTCAATCCTGGGGTTTTATAAAAACCGTCCGACCACAATTG
>JANTFY010000079.1 GCA_024763185.1 Gammaproteobacteria bacterium
TTTCACTCAGGCGGTAGACTGTCGAGACGTGAAGTTTATTCCATACCACTACCTTTACTTAACTCAACCCCAATTCGCGCAGCACCAGCAACACCCCAGCAATACTGCGCGCCTCGGAAAAGTCGCCACGCTGTAGCAAGGCATCAACCTGTGACAACGGGTATTTGACGACTTCCAGTTCTTCCGGCTCATCGCCGCTGTCGAGTTTGTGCGGGTATAAATCGGTCGCCAGCACCAGGTCGGTGTCATGCTGAAAATAGCCCGGCGAGACCTTGATGGCTTGCAGGCATTTTAGCGTATGAGCCGCATAACCGGTTTCCTCGGCCAGTTCACGGTTGGCTGCCTGCAGGCTGTCTTCGTCCGGCTCAACGATACCCTTGGGCAATTGCAGCTCGTAGGAGTCGGTCCCGGCCGCATATTCACGCACCAGTATAATCTCCTGCTCGGCGCTAATGGCTGCAATCATCACCGCTCGTCCGGCATTGGCTTTTAAACGTTCAAACACCACCTGGTTGCCGTTGGAAAACTCCAGTTGCAGTTGTTCGATGGTAAACAACCTGGACTGGCACAGGGTATTAAGCTGTTTAATTTTTGGTTTCTTGCGCATGGAAAAATATCGTTTTATGGCATGGGTTTGTGCCATTATAAACCCCTCGTTTTCATCACAAACAAAAAATGCTCGACTGGACACAAATAGATACCGTCCTGCTGGACATGGACGGCACCTTGCTGGATTTGAATTTTGATAATTACTTCTGGCTGGAATACCTGCCCTTGCGCTATGCCGAAAAATACAAACTGGACCCGGACGAGGCTAAACGCTCCATCAATAAAAAAACCCGCGCCCTGGAGGGCACGCTGGAATGGTACAGCACCACTTACTGGAGCGAGGCGCTGGGCATCGATGTGGTTGCGCTCAAGCACGAGGTCAGACACCTGGTGACTGAGCTCCCTTTTTGCCATGAATTCCTGGATGACCTGAAAGCCGCCGAAAAGGATATCGTCATGGTCACCAACGCCCACCACGACAGCCTGAACCTGAAAATGGACAAAACCGGCCTGGCACACAAGTTTGATAAACTGATCACCGTGCATGAGTTTTCTTTACCCAAAGAGAACATCGCCTGCTGGGATGAAGTACACAAACGTCACCCGTTCGATCGCACACGCACCCTGCTGGTGGATGACAACCTTAATGTTCTCAAATCGGCCGAACAATACGGCATTGCCAACCTGCTTGCCATTTACAAACCCGACTCCAAGGCACCGGTCCAGGATGTGGAACATTTTCAGGCCATTCACGGTTTCGACGAGATTCTGCCCGTAAAGAAATCGGATACCCCCTCATGAAAACCATTGGCATTCTCGGCGGCATGAGCTGGCACAGCACAGAACTTTACTACAAGCTGATCAACGAGGGCGTGCAGCAAAAACTCGGGGGCTTGCATTCTGCCAGCATCCTGATGGCCAGCGTCGATTTTGCCGACATGGAAGAACTGCAGCGTAATAACGAGTGGGAAAAGGCCAGCCAAATCCTCGCGAACCTGGCGTTAAAACTGCAACAGGCCGGGGCCGATTGCATCGTGATCGCAACCAATACCATGCACATATCGGTACCGCTTATCGAGCAGTCCATTTCCATTCCGCTTTTGCACATTGCCGACGCCACGGCCGATGCGATATTAAACCGGGGTTACACGACCACCGGCCTGCTGGGCACCCGTTTTACCATGCAGATGGATTACTACCGCGAGCGCCTGATCAATAAGGGCATACGGGTGCTCATTCCGGATGAAAGCGGCTGCCAGCAGGTCAACGATATCATCTACAACGAACTTTGTTACGGCGACATTCGTGAGCACTCGCGACAGGCATACCTGCAAATCATTGACGACCTGCATTCAAAGGGAGCAGAGTGCATCATTGAAGGCTGCACCGAAATCACCCTGCTGGTCAAGCAGGAGGACACCCCGGTAAAGCTGTTCGACACCACCGCCATTCATGCTCAGGCCGCCGTGGGTTTTGCACTGCAAGATGACTATTAACCCAACTCAAAAATGAAAACAGAGTAAGGTGCGAGATGACTGTGATTTGTGAACTGGATGACCTGCGCAAGCTTTATCATCGACGCGTACCCAAAATGTTCCGGGATTACTGCGAGTCCGGTTCCTGGTCACAACAAACCCTGGCCGAAAACACGCGGGATTTTCAGGCCATTCACTTTCGCCAGCGGGTTGCCCGCAACCTGTCGCCACGCTCACTCAAAACCACCCTGGCCGGCTTTGAATCTATAATGCCACTGGCCCTTGCCCCTGTTGGCCTGTTAGGCATGCAGCACGCAGATGGAGAAATCAAGGCGGCCCGTGCAGCCGAACGCTTCGGCGTACCCTTTACCCTGTCGACGATGAGCATCTGCTCGATGGAAACGGTGGCCGAAGCCACGCAATCACCTTTCTGGTTCCAGCTGTATGTACAACGTGACCGCGATTTCACCCGTAAGCTCATTCAACGCGCCAAGGCCGTGGCCTGTTCAGCACTCATGGTAACGCTGGATCTGCAAATTATCGGTAAACGCCATGCCGATCACCGTAATGGCATGACCGCACCGCCACGCCTGACCCTTCCCAACATTATCGATATCGCGCGTCGACCACGCTGGGCTCTCGGCATGCTGGGCACCAGCAACCGAGAATTCGGCAATATACAGGGCTGCGCTTCCGGCGTGGATGACATGAAGGACCTGATGCAATGGACGGCCAGCAGCTTCGACCATAAACTCAACTGGGATGATATCAAGCTGTTCCGTGATTTATGGGATGGCCCGCTGATCATCAAGGGTATTCTCGAAGCCAGTGATGCAGAACAATGCGTCAAGCTGGGCGCAGATGCCCTGGCAGTATCCAACCATGGCGGTCGCCAGCTGGATGGTGCGCGTTCAGCCATCTCTGTGCTACCAGAAGTTGTCAACGCCGTGGGCGACAAAATCGAGGTATGGGTGGATAGCGGTGTGCGTTCCGGTCAGGACATGATCCGTGCGCGGGCTCTCGGCGCCAGGGCGGTCATGGTCGGTCGTCCACTGGTGTATGCGCTGGGCGCGATGGGTGAGGAGGGTGTGTACCGCATGCTGGAGATTTTTCACGAGGAAGCAGAGCTGACCATGGCTTTTATTGGCCATCGCGAAATCGACATGGTCACTGGTGACGATGTGGTTACCAGTTAGGGCCTGTAAATTCTAAGGAAGCTCTGATTAATTCGTTTAAAGTTGTCATTGCGAGCGTCAGCGCGGCAATCTTTGTCGTAGAATCAGCTGATTATAGATTGCCACGTCGCTGTCGCTCGGTAATCGCTCCTGCGTTACTCTACCGCCTACCTCCATGCAGGCGTCCTCGCAATGACGAATTATTCAGAGGTTACCTAATTGTAAGGTCGCGATGTCGCGCATAAAAAAAGGCCGTCCAAAGACGGCCTTTTTATCGACTTGAAAGCCAGCTTTACGCTGCCTTGTCCGGATGGTGTACGTCCATCTGTGGATAAGGTATGGAAATACCCGCTGCGTCAAACTGCAGCTTGACCTCTTCGGTTATGTCCCATAACACGGCCCAGTAGTCCGAGGTTTTAACCCAGGGTCGAACCACGAAATTGACCGAGGAATCAGCCAGCTCCGACACGGCTATCACCGGGGCAGGATCTTTTAAAATCCGCTCATCTTCTGAGACAATCTTCTCCAGCAGTTCCTTGGTCTTTTTAATATCGTCGTCATAACCGATGCCGAACACCATATCCACACGACGTGTTTCGCGTGCCGAATAGTTGGTAATGGTGCCACCGTAAATCGAACCATTGGGCACGATCACTTCTTTGTTGTCCCCGGTACGCAGTGTGGAACTGAAGATACTGATGGTTTCGACCACGCCAGCAATACCGGCAACCTCGACAAAATCACCCGCTTTGAACGGGCGGAAAACAATCAGCATGACACCGGCCGCAAAATTCTGCAGTGAGTTTTGCAAAGCCAGGCCAACAGCCAGGCCGGCAGCACCTAACAAGGCAATCAGCGAAGTGGTGTCCACGCCCAGTTGATCCAGTGCGGCAATCACCACGAACAACAACAGGATGGTTTTCATAATCGATGCCACGAAATTAACCAGCATCTCATCCATCTTCGATTTGGTCAGGATCTTTTTTAATACCTTGATCAGGATGTTGACGACCATTTTACCAACAATAAAGATGGCGATCGCCATCGCGATATTGATCCCCCAGGGGATGACGTAGGTTTCCGTCAACTTGGTAATGTCCAGATTTTCTAACATGATATCTCCTATAGATTTGTTGAAATTTTTATGGGACCGGGTTTCATCCTTCACACCACATCATGCACCTGAATTCCATACATACAAAAATGCAACCCGAAACGCCGGTGTTTTTATATACCTTTTCCCTGGGATTTTCAGCAAAAAAGTTCAGAAAAGAAACTTTTTCTGACCACGATCAAACACCCGGGGATCGCTTAGCAACTGTCAGGCAAAAAAAGGCCCGGATGATGTCCGGGCCTGTAATTGATTTTATAAACAACGATCAGTGATGATGTCCGCCTGGACCGTGCACATGACCGTGTTCGATTTCAACGTCCTCGGCTTCACGAATGCCCATGATTTCCACATCAAAGTTTAATTCCACGCCGGCCAGTGCATGGTTGGAGTCGATCTTGATGGTGTCATCGCCCACTTCCACCACGGTCACGGTTATCATTTCTCCATTCGGGCCCTGGGCATGAAACACCATGCCCGGTTCAATCTCCTGATCAGCCGGGAACATTTCGCGCGGTACATCTTCGACACGATTTTCATCGCGCTGACCATAACCTTCCTCGGGAGACACCTTGACCTGGAGTTGATCACCCACTGCCTTGCCGGTCAGCGCGTTTTCCAGGCCGGGGATGATATTCTGAGCGCCGTGCAGGTATGCAAAACTGCCGTCCTGTGCCTGGTCAATAATTTCACCATCGTTATCTTTCAGCGTGTAATTCAGGGTAACGACATGTTTTTCTGCAATTTTCATAGTTAAAGAGCTCAGTTGTTTAGGTAAGTTTTGCACCATACAGAAAAACAGACCATGATGGTAGCGTTACGGCTAACCCGGTTACAAATGATGCCGGGTTATTATTGCAGCATACGTTCGATTTCGTTGATCTCCTTGTTGGATTGCTTGATCAGTTCGATGCTTTCTTTTGGCCCCATGTTGAGCTTGCTCATCGCCGGCAGCGTATTAATGGGGGGTATCGATTGCATGGCATCGGTGCCCATCAGGCTATGGTATTGCGCGATCATCACCAGGTCGCACAGATCCACCTTGTCCGTTTTGTTACGAAACCAATCCTCGCATTCTTCGGCCACCTGCACCATGTCTTCACTGAAATTCCATTTCTGCATCAACAATCCGGTAATCTGCGGGCGCAGGCTGTTAATGGTTTGTTCAATTTTGTCGGTGTCGCTCAACTGGTCACAATGCTGCTGCAGGTATTCCACGATCACGATCACGCCCAGATCGTGTACCAGGCCGGCCAGCATCGCCTGCTCGGGATCAAACAAGCCGCTGGACTTGGCCAATACCCGGCTGATGGCAGCCACCTTGCGACTGTGCGCCCACAGTTCCTGCATCCGTTTCGAGACCTTGTCCGAGTGGCTTTTAAACAGCTCGTTAACCGCATAGGCCATCACCTGCTTGTAGGCCGTATCCATGCCCAGGCGCACAATGGCGGCCTGTAGTGTTTCGGTGGCTGCAACACCCTGGTACACCGGGCTGTTGGCCACCTTGATCAGTTTGCTGGTTATGGCCGGGTCGGTCATCAGGATTTGCGCGACCTTATCTGCATCCACCTGGTCATCCTTGAATACCTGCTGTATGCGCAACGCCACTTCGGGCAGGCTGGGCAGGGAAACATTGTCCGTCATCAGGTCCTGAAACAGGTTTACCATCAACGGGTTGGCATCGATATCCTGCTCGATAAACTCCAGGCTGATATCCTCAGAGTCTGATTCGGTTTGATTGGCAAAGGCATTCAGCAGATTTTTATCGATTGTCAGGTATTGCACCAGGCCCTCGGCCTTGACATCAAACAGGCTCGGCCTCAGTTGCGAAACCGGGTTTAATTCCTCCGTTTCAGCAAAAGACAGCTGCTTGGTTTTACCGTCTGCAGCCGTCGTGCTGACATCTCCTTTGAGCACAAACAGGCTAAACTCCTCGGCGCAGCCCCTGTTGATCAACAGGTCATTTTTTCGGGCTAACTTTACCGTCAACCGGTTGGCCAGGGATTGCAGCTGCTCATCATTAAACTGGTGCAGGGGGCGCAGGCGGCGCAAGGCAGGTACATCGGGCGGGTTAAAGTCCATACAGCTCGTTATCGTTATCAAAGGGTATCCATACTATGTATACCCTGACGCAGAAATGTCAAATACAAGCCTGGACTTCAAGCAGCGGATTGCGATAAACAATCCTGTAATTGTTGGCGCAGGCTTTCTACCTCGGCAGGCGAATAGGTCTTGTCAAAGGACTGCCCCCACACCACATCCGGCCAGTAGGCGTCATCGTGACGCCGTCCAATGACATGGATATGCATCTGCGCGACGACATTGCCAATGGTGGCGAGATTGATTTTATCGATCGAAAAATGCGATTGCAGAAAGGCTGAAAGGCGATTGATCTGGCGACAAAGCTCCTCTTGCAGGGCCACCTCCAGTTCGTAGAACTCGGTCTGTTCGGTATGCGGAACCATGATCAACCACAACACCTCGGCATTTTTATGCAGCAGGTAACTGGTTGCATCGCTTTCGAACAGGACATGGCAATCTGCCTGCAGGCGTTTATCCAAAGTAAAATTTTTCATCAGAACTCATCAAAAACCATTAGAAATAAATAAACCAAAACTACTGGCATCGAGAACATCCAGCCCGTTTTCATATTCAATACTGGAAACACGTACACCCATTTCCAACCCGGGCAGCGGGTGATAGCCGTATTGAAACAACAGGCCATAGGCGTCATCGTATTCTATCTTTAGCGGCCGATAGCCGGCAACGTCATCGCGGTATTGTGGCGCCATATGCACCGTGCCCCCAAAACCAATAGAATGTGGACCGGAATTAACCAAATACAACGCATCAAAGGTCAGTGCATTCATCTCGGCCACGCCGTTATAGGCCGACAGATCGTCAAACAGATAACCCACCGCCAGGCGCAACGATGCACTGCCATCGCCATTGACCGGGTTTTGAATACCGGCGGCAAACCTGACTCCACCACCAGCCGATACGGCCTGCCCGGTATTCGTTGCGATTAAATTCTCACCGCCACCCTCTACAGCCAGTTCCAGGTAAAGTTCGGCATAAGTGGCGGTTGACATCAACCCGGTTAGCAAAATCACCATCAGTTTTTTGTACAGCATCTGGCTCTCCAGTTCATTTTTAGAGTATTGTGCGCGTTGGTTCCTGAACCGGAAATGAACCAGATCGGCCTCTAAATAAGACCGTAAACCGGTTTTATTATGCTAGCGGATATTTTATTATCGGGTATCAGAATTAACCGGCCAGCTGTATGAAAATGGAAAGATTCGATCCGCTTAACGGATCCATAGCCCACGTGCTTGACTTCCTGGGTGAAGGCTGGTCGTTACTGATCATTCGCGAAGCTTTTTTTGGCATTCGTCGATTCGAAGAGTTTCAACGCCACCTTGGCATCGCGCGCAATATTTTAACCTCGCGCCTGAAAAAACTTTGTGAAAACGGCATCCTCGAACGGGTGCCGATCAAGAAAGGCGCCAAAAGACACGAATACCTGCTGACCCACAAGGGCAAGGAATTACTGCCATTCATGATTGCCCTGACTCAGTGGGGCGATAAATGGGTTTATGGGGAGGGCAACGAACCGATCATTTTTCGCGATCGCGAAAGTGGCCAGCCGATCAGTACTATCCGTGTTCATGCCGAAGATGGCCGCGAATTACGCGCCCGTGAAATGTTGCCGACTGCCGGGCCGGGTGCCAACGAACAGGCCCAGCAGCGATTAAAGGAAATCCTCGAACTGGCCAAAGAAATGGAACAACAATAAAACGGGGCTGCCTCGTCTTTGTTTGACAGACCCAGCGTCATGCCAGAATCCGCCGCCACCATCTCTCAATTTGATCACTTCATTCCGGTTGCCACGTCAACACTGATCCAAAAATTGGAGCAGTTACCGCTGGCAACAGAAAACCGCGCCGTCATACACAAACTGAAACAGGTGCTGGCCTACGAGTTTTATCAAAAGCTCATGACTTTGAAAAAAACCTACCAGCCCTTTAACCCGGATCGTGAGTTGTTACTCGGCCAGGATGTAACGGATAACGCCCAGGCCTGTATTCAACAAGTTCGTGAGTTACTCGTCGCAGCCAATTACAGCGAACTCAACCAACAACAGATCGAATATGCCCTGGAGAAAACCTCTCCTTATGGCCTGGAAATTCGTATCGACTTTGACGCCTTTTCTGATCTCGCCCTGTTTTACCGCGGCAAGAGTCAAAGCACGCTACAGGTGCGCGACTGGAAACGCCTGTATTTGAAAAAGAAGACGGTCAGCCTGATACGCTACCAACGCCTTTTTCTGATACTGCGTTACAAAGATGAAAAACAAAAACCCGGCATACACCTGAAGCTATTCAAGGACATCCTGCGCCCCGACCTGGAAATGCTGTTTCCAGAATGCAAAGTACGCATGAAATTTCTGGATAAAATCAAACTGGGCATCACCGGTGGCGGCGGTACTGCGGGTGGTCTGTTTGCCACCATCGGTAAAATCACGGCCGCAGTCAATCCGTGGACTGTTTTTATTGCGGTCGCCGGATTTGCCATGCTGATCTGGCGCCAGGTCAGCAAAATCTTTATCCAGAAAACACGCTACATGGCCACTCTGGCACAAAATTTATATTTCCACAACCTCGACAACAACGCCGGGGCCATCACCTACCTGGTTGATCTTGCCCGCCAGGAAGAAATCAAGGAGGCCATTCTGGCCTACGCCATGCTTTGCTCTAC